>NZ_KV831722.1:39323-92845 GCF_001837205.1 Streptococcus sp. HMSC064D12 | reverse complement strand
TTGAGGGGTATCCAAAAGGAATTTAACCTTACGACTGCCAATCTCTTGATCTGCTGTAGCAATGATTTGTTCCAAGAACCAGTTTGATTTTTCATACTTGTCCCAGAAGAAGGTGTGGGCTTGAGAAAGCTCGAAACTTTCCAATTTGAAGTCTGAGATTAATTTATGGCGGAAAGTATTTAGTGCCGCAAACATCCAGCAACGTCCTGAAGCTTTCTGATTAGACACCTCATCTTTAGTCAAATCGATTGAGAAAACATGGTCATTTTCAACTTCTGATTGACGTGTTTCGATAGATTTGAGCAAGCCATTGTGAGTTACAGCATTTTCGATAGCACTGTATTTGGCATTGGCCTCATAGTCTGCAAATAGTTTATCTGTGAAATCTGTTGATAGTGAAGTCATAAGATTCCTCCTTTTAAGCCTTATTCCTCTCTATTTTATCACTAATTTCTGAAAATTCAATTTAAAAATAACCCTAGGTTTAACCTAGGGTTATGACAATCTTATTCCACTTTATCAAACTGCGTTTCAGGTGCTGGTTTCGTTGGTTGACAAGACATGATAAGGAGGACAATGCTTCCAATCAATGAGAAGATAGCCAAGATTCGTATAAGACCTATATAACTTAGAAGTACCCAAGCCGGATGAAATCCTGCATCTCTCAAACGACGGATTTGTAGAGACAATTGAGGGATAAGTTCAATTAAGCTAAAAAGCATTAGTGGCCAAGCATAGGTAATAATTATTTTTTGCAGTTCAGTCGAATTATTCAACAGAGCTGGGTCACTAAGATCAACATTACTGAAGAAAGGAATAAGAACACAAAAAACAGTAAGAATAGTAATAATAATGACATTAACCAAGTAAGCCCACCAGTAGTCTGGACGAGTCGAACGGCCTCTAAAGTCAAAGGCACGCTTCCAAAAATCAATATAAGCTTTAATCATAACTCATTTCTCCTCTTATTTCCAAAAATCATCAAAAATGGTGATTGGCAAGTGACGTTTGTGTTGACCTTTACGCCACCAAGACTCAATCGTTTCCTGAGCTTTGGCTGAGACTTCCTTGCCTTCAAGGTAGTCATCAATTTCACGATAGGTCACTCCAAGTGCCACTTCATCAGCGATTCCTGGTTTGTCCTCTTCCAAGTCAGCTGTTGGCACTTTTTCATAAAGGGCCTTGTCTGCACCAAGTTCTGCAAGAAGGGCTGCACCTTGACGCTTGTTTAGACGAAAGAGCGGCAAAATATCCGCACCACCGTCACCAAATTTTGTGAAGAAGCCCGTAAGGTTTTCAGCGGCGTGGTCTGTTCCGATAACTGCCCCACTATTTTCACCAGCAACCGCATATTGGGTAATCATACGTTGGCGGGCCTTGATATTTCCCTTATTGAAGTCAGAAACGGTGACACCTGCCTTGGCAAGTTCAGCAACCTGACCATCAACAGCTTCTTTGATATTAACCGCAAGACTCACATCTGGCTTGATAAAAGTAAGAGCACGTTGGGCATCATCTTCATCTGCTTGGACACCATATGGTAAACGAATGGCAATAAACTGATAGTCTTTTCCTGTCTCTGCACGGAGCTCTTCAATCGCAAGTTGTGCCAGACGACCAGCCAATGTAGAA
The DNA here is from genome assembly GCF_001837205.1 of Streptococcus sp. HMSC064D12. Taxonomy (NCBI): domain Bacteria; kingdom Bacillati; phylum Bacillota; class Bacilli; order Lactobacillales; family Streptococcaceae; genus Streptococcus; species Streptococcus sp. HMSC064D12. Next base: position 91,213 of record NZ_KV831722.1, on the reverse strand, counting down.
TCTTGACCTCCTGAGATTCCCAAAACATATGTTTTAAGGAATGGATGTTTGAGCATGTAGGCCTTCAAAAAATCAACGGATTTTCGAATTTCTTCCTTTGGATCAATGCTAGGTTTAACGCCTAGTTGAGCAATAATAGTTTCTTGCAAAGTCATAATTTCTCCCTTTACTCTGACAAGTCATGGGCTTTCTTACGGACATTATCAATCAAGGTCATCTTGTTATCCCAGACATCTTTAGCCAAGTCAACTGGATAATCTTGAGGGTTAAGCACGCGCTTGTACTCATTCCAAAGTTCGTCCAATTCCTTAGTAGCATAAGCCTTGATTTCATCAAGACTTGGTAAGTCATAGATTAGTTGCCCTTTGTCGTAGATTGGAACCAAGAGTGGCACTGCATCAAAATCACGAACCGTCTTATTGATGTAAGTATATGTTGGGTGGAACATATTAATTTCATCTAAAGCATTAACATCCGTATCTGCGAAAGTGATATAGTCACCTTCTGATTTGCCCTTAGCACGACTCGTAATACGCCAAACTTGCTTCTTACCTGGTGTCGAAACCTTCTCAGCATTATTGGACAACTTGATAGTATCATGCATGACTCCCTTATCATCTTCCATTGAGACAATCTTGTAAACAGCACCCAAGGCTGGTTGGTCATAGGCAGTGATGAGCTTAGTACCTACTCCCCAAACATCAATCTTAGCCTTCTGCATCTTCAAGTTAAGGATAGTATTTTCATCAAGGTCGTTTGAAGCGTAAATCTTAGCATCAGGGAAACCAGCTGCATCCAGTTGCTTACGGACCTGCTTCGATAGATAAGCCAAGTCACCTGAATCAAGACGAACACCCAAGAAATTAATCTTATCACCTAGCTCTTTAGCGACACGGATAGCATTCGGAACACCAATCTTAAGGGTGTCATAAGTATCTACAAGGAATACACAGTCCTTATGAGTAGATGCATAGGCTTTAAAAGCGTCATAATCATTGCCATAGGCTTGAACAAGAGCATGGGCATGAGTCCCAGAAACTGGGATTCCAAAAATCTTGCCGGCACGTACATTTGACGTTGCATCAGCACCACCAATCACGGCTGCACGCGTTCCCCAGATTGCTGCATCCATCTCTTGTGCACGACGTGTCCCAAATTCCAACAGAGGAGCATCCTCAATGACAGAACGAATACGAGCTGCCTTGGTAGCAATAAGAATCTGGTAATTGAGGATATTTAGCAAGGCAGTCTCTACTAGCTGACACTGAGCCAAGGGACCTTCCACTTGGAAAATCGGTTCATTAGCAAATACCAAATCACCCTCAAGAGCTGAATTGATAGTCAACTCGAGTTTTAGGTTGGCTAGATAGTCCAGAAAATCCTCAGGATAACCTAAATCTTTTAGATAAGCAATATCAGTTTCTGAGAAGGTCAGATTTTCAAGATAGTTGACAATACGCTCCAGACCTGCGAACACAGCAAAGCCATTTTTAAACGGAAGTTGACGGAAATAAACTTCAAAAACGGCCTTTTTATTGTGAATACCTTGGTTAAAGTAAACCTGCATCATATTGATTTGATACAAGTCAGTGTGCAAGGTTAAACTATCATCTTTATACATGGAATTCCTCCAATCGAATAGGTACTTCTTTTTTTGTTATTAATAGCCTGTATATACTGACTATTATAGCATTTTTGAGCAATTGTCTCCACTTTTCAGAAAGTTAATTATTGTTTGGATTTTCCGATTTTTCTAATGCTTGTTTTGACAAAAAAGAGTAGCCTGAGGAGACTACTCTTTATTTCTATTCATATCTTAGGGACTCGACAGGGTCCATTTTACTGATTTTACGGGCTGGAAGGTAGGCTGACAGATAGCCCATCAAGAGTGAGAAACCAAACATGATGAGAATTGATGTCAGATTTAGGTCAAACACCTTGCTGACACTTGGGTAGAGATGTGAAACAATCATGTTAGCCAAGCTTCCAATGCCCTGCGATACAAGGAGGGCAAGAGCTAGTGAGATACCCGTAATCCAGAGGGCCTCATAAACAAAGATAGCTTTCACATCACGATTAAGATAACCGACAGCCTTCATGACACCAATCTCTTTTGAGCGTTGCATGATATTAATATAGATGATAATCCCAATCATGACAGCTGAAACTAGGATAGCTTGTGACGAAAGGATAATCAAGAGTGCTTGGATAACACGGATGAATTTAATAATGACATCGAGGATGGCCTGCTGTGAAAGAACCAGGTACTTCTTGTTTTTCTGTAACTTTTTAGTGACTTCCTTAGTCTTGGCTGGATTCTTAAGCTCCAAAAGCATGTAAGAGACTGTTTTGGTAAAGCCATTTTCTTTGAGCAATTCCTCCAATTGTTTGGCTGGCATATAGCTATTGCTCTCTTCAGCATCCTCGCTGTCATCAACAATACGGACAATCTTAGTCTTGATATCAGCTACTTTAGTTCCCTCAGCAGTATTTTCAACAATCTGAGCTGAGATTTCTTTGCCGATAAAGTCTTTAGCCTTGAGCTTCTTCCCTGTTTCTTCATTGTAATGTTTGACAAAACTCATCGGAAGGGTTAAACCCTTTTCATCTGCGGATTTAAAAGGCTTTCCGGCTGAAATCTTATCCTTACCATTGCGAGATGTAGATATTTTTGTGTTCTTGTAGAGACTGATAACCTGAGAATAGTTAGGAAGGTCCTTGCTGAAATCTATGGTCTTGCCATCAAGGGTAAGACTTGCCATGTTCATTCCGAAGGGACTCTCCAAATACTTAATGTCATCACTCTTAATCTGGCTACGAATAAACTTCTCGTCATCCGCATTTAGAACCCCTCTGGCTGCTGATTTAGCACTAAGACTGATCTGAATTTGGGATGGAATGTTGCCACCATCGGTACTGTCATTAATCATACCAACAATAGCATTTCCCAAACCAAAGGAAATCAAGACACCTATAAAACCAATGGAAGTTGCCGTCGCAATCAAAAGATTACGCCACTTACGTTCCATAAAGTTGTTCAATGACAATTTGAGTTTATTCTTGAGGGTCAACCCCTTATTTTTCGATTGTTTCAACGACTTCACCATCCTTCATTTTAATGACAACATCCGCATAATCCGCCACTTCAGGGTTATGGGTTACGATAATCATAGTTTTACCTGCCTCGGCTAGCTCTTTAAAAATTTCGAGAACATTTTCCTGAGACTGAGAATCAAGAGAACCTGTCGGTTCATCAGCCACAATCATTTCTGGATTGTTGACCAGGGCACGGGCAATTGCCACACGTTGTTTTTGCCCACCAGAAAGCTGCTTAACATTTTTCTTGATAAAGTCTCCGATTCCAAGACGGCTAAGCTCCCTTTCCGCAATCTCGGCCATCTCTTTATCAGTCATATTTTTAACGTAAAGAGGCATCTTGACATTTTCAAGGACTGATTGATGAGGGATAAGATTGAAATTTTGAAAGACAAAGCCAATGTGGGCCTTTCTAAAATAGGTCAGGTCACGCTCTGAAAAATCTCGCATGTTCTGCTTCTTGAAATAAAGATTTCCTTGATACTGACTATCCAAGCCACTAATAATACTAAGCAGGCTGGTCTTACCACAGCCAGATGGACCGTAGATAGCAGTGATCTTTCCTGGTGCAATCTCAAGCGTAACATCATTCAAAGCGCGCTCTTGGTTCGTACCGTCGAGATTATAGTACTTTGAGATGTGGTCGATGGTTAAAATGGACATGGTTTCCTCCGTAAATTTGATTTAGATTAGAATTCGATTAACTTTCCTTCGCTTATCTGCAAGAAAATTTCAAGCAAAATAACAAAAACAGTTAACTAATCACCTTCTAAAACGATACATTAATTATAAACATTAAATGATTATAAAAATAGTGACATAAATGTCACTATGGCATGAAAAAAGCCAAAGTCTTATAGACTTTGGCCTTAGTTTATTGACAATAAATACGAATAGCTTCTGCGAGAAAGGCGGCAGTACCCGATCCTCCGACTTTATCGATAAAACTAGAAAAGCGATTATCTGTTTGATACATCTGACCTAGACCAGCTAATACCGTTTGGTCACATGGATAAAAATGCTGACTAATATAATCTTGTAACGCCTTTACTTGCTCCTGAACACTATCATCACCAGGATTATACTCCTTGAGCTGTCCAAAGGTAGACATGATTGCAGTCATCTCCTTTGTAACTTCAGGGAAGGACCCCTCTTCCTTAGCCGCAAAAGCTTGATAAGCTTCTGTCTGACCCCATCTAGCCTGAGCTTCTTCCTGAAAGGCTTTTACAGCTTTTTGATCAAATGCTTCAAATGACATTTCTTCTTCCTCCATTTGTAAGGCCTTGGCATGAGCTATGACGGCTTCCAACCGGGACTTTTTCAGCTCTAAGAGCTTAATCTGATCCCTAAGCGCTTGAACTTTGTCATAACCTGGTTGACCTACGATTTCCTTAATTTTTTTGAGAGGAAAGTCTAACTCACGGTAAAGCAATATTTCCTGCAAACGGACAACCGCATCGCGATTATAGTAACGGTAACCATTTTCAGCCACAACCGACGGTTTCAGCAAATCAATTTCGTCATAATAATGAAGGGTGCGCACACTGACACCTGATAGTTGGCTCACTTCTTTTACAGATTTCATTAGAACTCCTCTCTGATTAAGAGTATAGGCTATGACGTGGCGTGAGGGTCAAGAGGAAAAAGAGTATTTTTTTGAAGTTTACTATAATTTATTACTTTTCTTTCTTTTTCTGGCTTCGACGATGCAGTAAAGCTTGATTAATACGCTGTGTTCTCATATGCATTTGCCAAATGAGATATAGCCAGATAATACTATAAACGGAAATGAAAATAATCCAGATAGCAGGGTTCGTTAAAGCCTCATACCAGCCTGATATCAGGCAAGTCACTGTAAGTACAATCGCCGTCAACAAGAAATGCAAGATTATTCTAAGCCTATACGATATGCGGTCAAGCTCTTCCAAAATCCACGAGAGCATTCCCATCAAACCACTCATCATAAAGAGGGCTAAAATATTTCCTACACTAACTTTGGGATAGATAAGCTGGGGAAATAATTGACCAAGTAAAAGGAGTGCAAGGTAAAAGAACGATCCCGTTCTCACGCCGGATACAAAATAAGCAATTAAACGTTTCATTGGTTCCTCCTACACCCCTAAATAATCCATCAAGGATTTGACATATTTTCGGCTGACACTGGACTTCACTCCACCTGTCATTTTAGCCATCATATTGCCAGAAAAACTATCTGATAGGGACTCCAAATGATCTATATTCATAACAGCATGACGTGATATCTGTAAAAAACTTCGACGATTGATGCGATGCTGAAAGTTTGTCAGTGTCTCTCTCATCGTATAGGTATTGTTTACGGTATAAATCGTCAACACATTCTTATCAATCTCAGCTAGGATAATATCGTCAATTTTTACCATAACCAAATGATCATCCGTTTTAATAGGAATCACCACTTGATTTACAACTGAAAATTGTTCGAGATAATCCATTACCTCTCGTGCTTGATCAGACAATCGCTCTGCTTGGATGACCACACAGGGATCCTTTGCCGAAATATCTGATTTTTCTTCAAAACGAAGTTTCATTCCTATTCCAACTCTCACTTATTTTTTCTGACTAGTTCTTTTCACTAAAATAATCCAAAGAATACTTGCTAGAAGAATACCTCCTAACACTATAAGGTAAGTATTTTCCTTTGTCAATAAACCTTGCCACTTGAGCTGAACGCCCATTTTTTCTTGAAACTCTTGAAGAAGGTTATCTTGACCTTTAAAGGTCTCACTTAATGTTTCTTTCATGAGGACTTGCCGATAAAGTGCAGCAATATAAGTTGCTGGAGTACATTTCATTAGTAGTTGTGCAAAATCAGGTAGAACGCCCAAGGGTACATAAGTTCCTACCAAAAAACCAGAAGCTGTCCCCACTATGGTCGCAAACTTTCCAAGACTGTCTACGGATTGGAAAAAGTAAACAAGAATGGCATTCACTAAGCTAGAAAGCAGGCTACTAAGCATCATAATTAGGAGAAGTTCGGGTAGTATGTATAATTTTGGCACTTCTCTAAAATAGCTACACATCAGCACATACATAAGGACCTGCATGGCAAAAGAAATGATGATTGCACTCGCTAGATACGAAAATGGTAACCGCCACTTCCCTTGATTCGATAAATAAAGATCCTTATCTACTTGATGTTCACGGTCCTTTACCAACTGAGTTAGGGCAGCCAGACTCGTCGTAATCCCTGTCACAGCTAGCGTCCCACTCATCAACCAATTATTTAACAAAGGGCCACTATTGGGGAGCTGAGCCCAAGCATCTGTTAGATTTTTTTGAAGAAAAATAATATAAAGAATAAAGGAAATCAAGGCTCCCAACAAGGAGAAGAAAACTCCTGGACGATTCCTGAAGTACAATAAAAAATTTCGCTTTAGTAAGGCTAGCATTAGCGAACCTCCCTTCCTGTAAGTGCAATAAAGGCATCATCCATGGTCCCTGGACGAAACTCAAAATGGGCTATTCTATCTCTAACTTGTGCCAGGTAATCAATGGCTTCCCTTTCACTCTCAGGTTGAAAAACATACTCCAGTTGACTTTGTTGCTCTACTGACATTCCCGAAGTTTTAAGACTTTCTATCTGCTCTATCTCCTTGAAACGAATCTTCAAGATGTTTTTTGCATACTGGCTCTTAATATCTAATGCCGATCCCTGAGCAATCAATTTCCCATGGTCCACAATATAAATCTGATCAGCTTCATCTGCTTCGTCAAGATAATGCGTGGTCAGTACAACGGTCATTCCCTCTTCTCTCTGCAATTGATAGAGCAAATCCCAAATAGACTTCCGAGTTTGGATATCCAGACCTGTCGTTGGTTCATCTAAGAACAGAATATCTGGTTGTGAGAGCAAAGCACGTGCAATGTCAACCCGACGCTTTTGACCACCTGAAAGCGTCCCATATTTCTGCTTTTGAAAAGCTGATAGACCTAGCCGGTCAATGAGACTAGATACACGATTGGGTTTCAAGCCTTTATACTGTCTCGCACGAATGGCCAGATTTTCCCTAACCGTCAACATCTCATCTAAAACACTGGTTTGGAAGACCACACCAATCTTAGTACCTGGTTCATAGATGATTTCACCTTGCGTTGGTTGTTTCAAACCAATCAACATGGAAATCGTTGTTGATTTCCCCGCCCCATTTGGCCCTAGAATCGCATTAAACGTTCCCTTTTCAAACTGTAAGTGAATATTGTTTACGGCTAGATGATTTCCATATCGTTTACTGATGTTTTTAGCTTGTAAAATCATTTTTTCCCCTCCTTTTGATAGAACCAGTCTAGCAAAAAAGCCGTTTAAAAAACGGCTTTTAGGGATAAGTGGTTAAAATGAGAGTCTAAGTGGCGAGATGGAAGAGCTAAAAATCAGGAAGCTGTTCAAGAAATCATTACACACGATCCATTCTATCAAAATGAGATTGCCCAATATGATGTCATTGAATTTGAGGCAAGTAAGTATTGTCCTGAATTTAAAACTATCATCGGTAAACCTTTTGGCGATAAGTAACTAGATTTGGAAACAGTTAAAATCTATTCTTCAATACTAGTAAAACAGCTCCTTTCTATTTAGAAAAGAGCTGTTTCTTTAAAGAGAAACACATTAATGTCCTTTATTCTTGTCTCTTCGTTTTTGCTGTTTGCGTTCAAATTTCTCTTGTTTGAGCAATTGCTTTTGGACACTAGATTGATGTTTTGAAATCTTTTTCCTTTCCTCGTACTGCAACTGCAATAGTTCTTTCGACTTGGAAGAAACTTTCTGATTTACTTGTTTCTTCACAGCTCGCTGTAATCGTTTAGGATTCTTAATTTTTACATGTTGATTAGCTGTAGTCTCTGGACTAAAAGATAATTGGGTAAACTGAGTCTGTAAAATCTCTAGAATTTCATCATCTTTTGGCTCCTGACCAAATGTCACACGACAAACTTGATAAGATTCTCGATAAACTTGTTCGAACAAACCATGCCAAAATCCATCTTCAAAATAAACTGTCAATCCAATTGAAATTGTTTCCACGACAGCACCTCCTTAAATCTATCCCTAAGAATGGACAACCAAGGAGGAAGGTTACTGATAGGCTTGCCTACGTCTGGACTACCAACCAGAACTGTGTTTTTATCTTAGTTGGGACTATTATAGCATATTTATAATCTTATGTTATTGCTTCTTCAAATGCCTATCAAAAAAATGAATCGTAGCTAACCAAGAATCCTTGCTCTCTTTCATCAGTAAACGCCAATCTTTTCGATAGCGATGATTGGGTTGATGAGCCACTGTCAACATGTGACCTGTTTCATGGTATTTTTTAAATGTAATGTGGTGTCCTTTATAATATGAAACAATATCACCAATTGCTGACGAGGCATCCCATATTTCATCAACAGTACTTCCGAGCAATAAGATTGGTGAGTGCATTTGACCAATATCTATCCTAGCAGAGCAATCTTTAGGGAAGGATTTTTTTAAAAGTTTGCTGAACAGATAATCTCTAAGTCGAAACTTTTGATAAGGAAGTTCTTTTTGCAAATACGTCCAAGAAGAAGTATGGGAGTTCCATTTTCCTTTTATCCCTTCATACACCACATCAGAGGGTGAATTTAGTACCAAACATTGAACGTCATTAAAAATGCTCTCCTCAGCTAAAACTAACTCTGCTCCCTTAGACCGTCCATAGATTCCAATTCTTTCACTATCTACTTGAGGATGCTGACGTAGATAATCCTTTGCTTCCACAAGGCACTCTAAAGGAATACGTTCCAAATGTTTTGGCAACCCCTCTAAACCAAAGTAGGCAACTGCTAGGCAAATATAACCTCTAGAAGATAGAAGCTGAGCTATATTCTGTGCCTTTTCAATCCTTCCTTCACTACCGCTCACAATAATCAATGCTGGTGCTTTTATTGCCTTTTTATCATAAAAGAGTCTCCCTTGAAAATGTTTCTCGTAAATATCTTGATGACTAATTTGCGAACTCATATAATATCTTGTGAAAGTTCTCTTTGCGACGACAGTATTACCTTGTATAATTTTGATTTCCACAAAAAAGTGATCTAATAAGGGAATTTTAGAAAGAGAATTTGGAAGTTTCTTTTTCCTATTGGTCAAGGGTTTGGCATTAAAGAATAACCCCATTGTTGCAATGTCTTCATAAGAGCCAGAACAAGATGGAGTTTGTGAAATATCAATAATACCATTCTTATCTGATACAAAAGTCGCTGTTGATTTCCATAAAACATCATGAGCTAAAAGCATGGGAGCATTGATACAATAATAATCGGATAGAAACATTTCGACTCGATAGATTTCTCTTGGTTTTAAGCCATCGATGACAATATTAAAAGATTCGTCTGCTAAATCAGACTCTGAGATCAGTTCAATTTTTATATTCATATCTTCCCCTTTTTGTTAATGTGATTAACAATATAGTTTTTAAATTACCGTGATTTTTACCACGGTAATTCTTGCCATACCTTTTCAACATCATCCATCAGTTTCATAACCATTTGAAGGTCCTCATCACTATAGTTTTTTAAAACTGAAAAAATGGCTGTCTCAATATGTTCTTGTTGCTCTTTATGAATGTTAAAAACGTCAACCCCTTTTTGGGATAATATCAGATATTTATTTTTTTCATTATCCGGTGCAAATTCAAAAGAAACAAGGTCTTTCTTGGTTAAACGTCTAACACTCTGAGTAATGGCACTCCTAGAGACTTCAAGTAACTCAGATAATGTCACTAAATTCACAGGCTGATTCCGACCTATTAGGTCAATCAAATGGACTTCATTAATAGTGATTGATTTATCAATACTGTTCCGATGTTGATCTTTTTTCAACTGTTCAAAGGCTAAAACAAAACTATTAAAACGATTATTAAACTTATGCAGTTCTTTCTTATTCATAGTGTCCCTCTTTTTGTTAACAACATTAACAAAACTACTATTTCCTGTCAAGCTGAACCTAAAAAATCCTCCAGAGCTAGGCTCTGAAGGATTTATTTTTATTTAACAACAATATTAACGAGTTTATTAGGTACCGCAATCACTTTCACGATTTCCTTACCATCAATCTCTGCCTTGACTTTTTCATTAGCAAGAGCGACTTCTTGCAACTCTTCGCGTGAAAGGTCTTTCGCAACCATGAGTTTGGCACGAACTTTACCTTTGATTTGAACGACGATTTCGATTTCGTCTTCAACCAATTTGCTTTCATCCCATGTTGGCCAAGCTACATAAGAGATAGACTCACCTGTTTCTGCGACTGTTTGCCAGAGTTCTTCCGCCAAGTGAGGCGCAAATGGGGCGATCAATTGGATAAAGCCTTTGGCGTAATCCACATAGAGTTTATCTTCCTTGTTGGCAGCATTGACAAAGACCATGAGCTGAGCAATGGCTGTGTTGAATTTCATAGACTCGATTTGCTCAGTAACAGATTTAACGGTTTCGTTATAAACCTTGTCAAGAGAGCCATTGTTTTCCGCAACGATTTCTTTACTTGTAATCAAACGATAAACACGGTCAAGGAATTTACGGCTTCCTTCCAATCCTTCTTCAGACCAAGCGATTGAAGCATCGAGTGGTCCCATGAACATTTCATAGACACGAAGGGTATCAGCACCGTATTGTTCCACCACATCGTCTGGGTTAACCACGTTCTTGAGGGATTTAGACATCTTGGCTGGTGCTTGCTCCAACTCTTCCCCTGTTTCCACATGGAAGAAGGAACCGTCACGTTTTTCAACCTTGTCAGTTGCCACAAGAGCTCCACGGTGATCACGGTAGCTTGTTCCCAAGATCATTCCTTGGTTAAAGAGTTTTTGGAATGGCTCTTTAGTCGGTACAACACCAAGGTCATAGAGGAATTTGTGCCAGAAACGAGCGTAAAGCAAGTGAAGCACGGCGTGTTCTGCACCACCCACATAGATATCTACTGGCAACCATTGTTTGAGGAGATCCTCGTCAGCCAATTTCTCTGTGTTGTGTGGATCGATATAGCGGAGGTAGTACCAGCTTGAACCTGCCCATTGTGGCATAGTATTAGTCTCACGACGACCTTTGACACCATCCTCACGAGTCACTTCAAGCCAGTCTGTCAAGTTAGCCAATGGGCTTTCACCAGTACCTGAAGGGCGAATGTCCTTGGTTACTGGCAAGACAAGTGGGAGTTCACTTTCTGGAACAGCTGTTGAAGTACCATCTTCCCAATGAATGATTGGGATTGGTTCACCCCAGTAACGTTGACGGCTAAAGAGCCAGTCACGAAGGCGGTAAGTGATTTTTTCTTGACCAAAGCCTTTTTCTTCCAACCAAGCCACGATTTTAGCAATCGCTTCTTCTTTGTTGAGACCGTTCAAGAAGTCAGAGTTGACGTGAAGGCCATCTTCTGTGTAAGCAGCCTCTTCAACGTTCCCACCTTCAAGCACTTCTACGATTGGAAGGTCAAACTGTTTAGCAAATTCCCAGTCACGCTCATCGTGGGCAGGTACGGCCATGACAGCGCCTGTTCCGTAGCTGGCAAGAACATAGTCCGCAATCCAGATTGGGATTTCTTTACCATTGACAGGGTTGACGGCATAAGCACCAGTCCAAACCCCTGTTTTTTCCTTAGCAAGGTCTGTACGGGCCAAGTCTGATTTAAGGCTGGCTTGATGTTTGTAGTCAGCTACAGCCTCAGCTTGTTCAGGTGTTGTGATAGCATCTACCAAGTCATGCTCAGGAGCCAAAACAGTGAAGGTCGCACCAAAAAGAGTATCTGGACGTGTCGTAAAGACTGTGAATTCCTTGTCTGTCCCTTTTACTTTGAAAGTTACGTTAGCACCAGTTGATTTACCAATCCAGTTGCGTTGCATGTCCTTGATAGACTCTGGCCAGTCAAGATCATCCAAGTCATTGAGCAAGCGCTCAGCATAGGCAGTGATTTTGAGCATCCATTGACGCATTGGTTTGCGGACAACTGGATAGCCACCACGCTCAGATGTTCCATCTGGAAGAACTTCTTCGTTGGCGATAGCTGTTCCCAATTCTTCAACCCAGTTTACTGGCACTTCAGCTTCATAAGCCAAACCTTTTTCGTAAAGCTTAGTGAAAATCCATTGCGTCCACTTGTAGTAGTTTGGATCTGTAGTATTGACTTCACGGTCCCAGTCGTAAGAGAAGCCAAGCGCATTGATTTGGCGTTTGAAGTTGGCAATGTTTTCTGCTGTGAATTCTGCTGGGTCATTCCCTGTATCCATAGCGTATTGCTCTGCAGGCAAACCAAAGGCATCCCATCCCATTGGGTGAAGGACATTGTAACCTTGCGCACGTTTGAAACGGCTGAGGATATCAGTCGCTGTATAACCTTCTGGGTGTCCTACGTGAAGACCCGCTCCAGATGGATAAGGGAACATGTCAAGCGCATAAAACTTAGGTTTTGAGGCATCTGTTCCTGTCTTAAAAGTGTGATGGTCAGCCCAGTATTTTTGCCACTTAGGCTCGATTTCTTTATGATTGTAAAAACTCATGGTTTCTCTCCAATATTCGTAATGCTTCTATTATAGCATTTTTGAAGGATTTTTAAAGATGATAAGGGAACTTTAAGAGGCAAATTCACCTGAGCCTATTTTGCATCTTTTTCATTCTTTTTAAGTTTTTTTGCGTTTTTGTGTTGCAAAAAAGCAAAAAGATGCTATACTAGTATCAGAAAGAAGGTGACACATGTATCAGGAACAACGATTAGAGAAAATATTAACACTCTTGGAAGAGCGAGGAAGCCTTTCTGTCAAGGAAATGGTTGACGCATTGGGTGTTTCCAAAGATACCGTCAGAAGAGATTTCGACTGCCTCAGCCAGAGGAATTTGGCTCAGCGTACCCATGGTGGCATTCTTCCAGTTAAAAATACCACTGTTCTTGGCTTCCAAGAACGTCAGGAAGAACTCACTGAAGACAAGAAAAAATTGGCAGACCTAGCGCTTAGCTTGGTCAAAGACCAGTCTCTCCTCTTCTTCGATGTCTCTACCTTGATGCTTGAGGTTTCACAAAAATTGACTAAGAGCGTCACTGTCTACTCCCACTCTTTGGACAATGCCTTGGTCCTAAGTGGCAAAGAAGAAATCGACTTTCATCTCTTGGGAGGAAGATTTTACAGCAAAAACCGCTTCTACTATTCGCTTCACGAGGCCCAGCTCTTGCAACATCTACAATTTGACTTAGCTTTCTTCGGAGCGGCTAGTCTCAGTCAAGGAGTGGTCAGCTATGAAGATGAAGAGGACGTTGCTGTCAAACAACTGGCCATGCAAGCTGCTAGAATCAAGATACTTATTGCTGAATCTGATAAATATGAAAAGCACTCCAAATATATCTTGGGCAAGATTGAAGACTTTGACTACTGGATTACAGATAAGAAACCTGATCCTGATTTGGTCGAGTCTCTTAAAGATAAAGTAACGATTTTATACGATGGAAAGGATAGCGACTATGAGTAATATTCGTTTGATTATCAGTGACATTGATGGCACTATTCTCACTAGTAACCACCAGGTAGATGAGCAACTGATTGAGGTAATGCCAGAGCTTGAAAAAGCAAATATTCCCTTTGTTTTAGCTTCTGCCCGTTCGCCACTGGGGATGCAACCAATTGCTCATAAACTGGGACTTCATGACAATCCCATCGCTTGCTACAACGGCGCCTTAGTACTTGAGGGTGATCGTACTATCATACAACACCCTGTGGATAAAGCTGAAATCCAAGAACTTCTTAACTACTTATCCACAGATTATCCAAGTGTCTCTGTGAATATCTACTCTGGCAAGGACTGGATCACCAACGAACTAGACAAATGGTCTCAGCTAGAAGGAAGTATTACGGGTGAATCTCCTATCATTAAGGAACTGCAAGACACGGTCTCAGACTCAGAACCACCTATCCACAAGCTATTGTTGATTGATGAGCCTGAAGTTATCCAGGACCTCCACCAAAAACTCCTAAGCATGGATTTTCCACAGACAGCCTTCTACTTATCTAAAGATAACTACCTTGAAGTCACTGCCAAACATGTTTCTAAAGAACATGCTCTCCTTGAGGTTGCCAAATATTATGACCTTCCTCTTGAAGAAGTCATGACCATCGGAGATAACTTCAACGATAGTCCTATGCTAGCTCTAGCCGGTCTAGGAATTGCTATGGGCAATGCACCTGAAGGGGTTAAGGAAACAGCAAACTTAGTAACGGCTTCAAATGATGAGCATGGAGTCGCTCAAGCTATTAGAGAACATGCCCTAAACTAAGCTAATATCTAATGGTGGGAACAGCCTTTAATTGCCAACTCGAATTTTAGAACACATCTTATAACTAAGATAACATTTAGGGTGGGAACAGCCCTTAATTGCCAACTCGAATTTTAGAACAAAAGGAAAGGTGCCCTAGAGGTGCCTTTCCTTTTTCAACGAAAAAAGCCTTCCTCTCTCGAAGAAGACCCAAATTTTCTAAAGATAAAGAAGGAGACCTGTAAGAATCCCAATGGCATAGCCTGCCAAAACATCACTTGGATAGTGAACACCACCTAGCACGCGCAAAAAAGCTAGAGCGCCAGCCAGAAAAAGCATAGCCCCACCTAGCCAGGGGTTAAGCGTCAGTGCCAACATAGCAATGACAGTCGCTGAGAAAACATGCCGACTGGGAAAGGACTTGCCCAGACTGTCCTTCTTAATAAGGGGTTGAATAGCCCAGGTCTGGTATGGACGTGGTCGATTATAGAGGCTACGACCAAGAGAAAGAAGGAAAAAGCCTCCCCCCATAATAAGCACTGTCGTAGAGAGAACAAACCAACCATTCCTTAGCCAAACCCAAATAAGAAATATAGGAAAAAGCAGGTAAAAAGTCCTAGTTATAAGCTTGTTCAACCCTTCTAAAACCTTAGCGTAAGAACGCAAAGGAGCGCTAATCCTATCGTAAAATCGTTTGTAATTCATCATCATCCGTTAGAAAAAAAGGGAGTGACACAGAACTAAATTTCAAAAATCTAGCTTCTAGCCTCTCCCTCAAGTTTAATGAGATAGTCTTCCAAGGTTGAAGTCTCTTAGTCCAACCTCTTTTTGTCTATCTTAAAGTTCAGCGATTTGGTAAAGTTCAAGTTCAGCAGCTGTTTCTGAACCAAACATATTAATCATGATTTTAACCTTGTTGTTTTCAATTTCTACAACACGGCCTTCTTGACCCATAAAGGCACCATCGATGATTTGAACCACATCACCAACCTTGATATTAGTATCAAAGACATCAACTGTTTGACCCATTGAAATCAAGATTTGACGGATTTCTTCTTCCAAAAGTGGTGTTGGTTTAGAACGGTTACCGTGAGAACCAACGAAACCAGTAACGTTTGGAGTGTTACGGACAACGAACCATGCTTCGTCTGTCATTACCATCTCAACAAGAACGTAACCAGGGAAGCGGTTTTCTTCCACTTCTTTAACTTTACCGTTTTTCTCAACATTGACCGTTTGAGTTGGGATTTCAACACGCAAGATATTTTCAAGCATGTTATAAGTTTGTGCACGTTGCAAAAGGTTTTCTTTAACTTTGTTTTCGTATCCTGAATAGGTTTGAAGGACGAACCAGCCCTTGTCGAATGAATCTAGCATTTTAGGATTCCTTTCTTTTTTCTATATGACATTTAAACACCTTCGGCTAGCTATCTTCTAGATTCGAGTGTTAAATGTCAATAAATGTCTATGGTTTAATTCAAAGCGTAATAAAAAAGCCTGGTGGCCCTTGTTCTCGCTTTTATCTGCATTTATTATAACAAAAAAGAGCAGACATTCCCACTCTTTTTGTGTTTTCTTTAGAAAAAGTTAATCAGTGCTGACATAGCGCGACTCAACAATTCATCAAACGCATAGATGATGACAGTGAAGAACGCAGTATACTCAAGAACTGAAATAAAATCGTGCCAGCGTTGTTTACGGTCTGGCCAAGTCGTGTCTTTCAAGACTTTGAAAATACTTCCAGTTTGTCTCACGGTGTCTCCTATCTTGTTTCCTTATGCAAGGTGTATTTTTTACAATGTTTACAAAATTTGTTAACTTCTAGTCGTGTTGGTTTGGGAGTGCTACTCACATTAATTGAGTAGTTTCGGCTCCCACATTCAGCACACGCTAGGCTTGCTTTTTTCTGTGCCATAACGCCTCCGTTCTTTTTATCTTACCACTTTTAAATGCAATTGACAAGCTATCTGAATAGACCTGAGAAGGAGTCTGTAATCTTATCCCAAAGGCTGCTTGCTTGATCTTTAACGTCATTCACAACGTCTGATGCCTTGTCTGTCCATGACTTGTTACTGCTATTGCGCGAGTCATTTGGATCTGCCGTATAGTCTAGTGTTTGACCATCAGCTGCATAGGCATTTTCAACGGTAAACTCAGTACCTGGTGTATTTGGCAAAACATCCGCAGCGATGTAGCTGAAAATCGTCGAAGCTGTTCCCGAGCTAGCTCCTGTTAGGTAGTGACTCTCGTCAGTCTTATCAAAACCAATCCAGGTCGTCATAACCACATCAGGAGTATAACCAATCACCCACTGGTCGCTAGTCAAATCCTTGTTAAATTCAGCCTGAACAGTACCTGTCTTACCTGCCATCGTATAACCTGTGTAGTTGGCATTCACAGCGGAACCATTTGAGAAGGTACCAAGCATCATGCTGGTCATCTGGTTAGCTACTGACTGGCTGATAACACGTTTAGACTTCTTACTATGGGTAGCAATAATGTCACCACTGGCATTTTCAATTTTAGTGATGAAATAAGCCGTGTTCATCTCACCACCATTAGCAAAGGTCGCATATGCCTGAGCCATTTGAAGAGGACTGGCTGTCACACCACCACCAAGTGAAATCCCCAGTTCTTCTGGAACATTGTCAAAGTTGAGACCGAATTTTTGACCGTAACTGATCCCTTTTTGAATACCGATTTGATTAAATAGGTAAACTGCTGGGACATTGTAGGAGTTGGCCAAAGCTTGATACATGGGGATATCCTCTGTCTCAATATCACCATAGTTAGTTGGGGTATAGCCGTTGTAGTCGATTGGTTTATTAGGGAGATCCTTGTTGATACTCCACCCTGAAGCCAAGGCCGGGGCATAAACTACCAAAGGTTTGATGGTCGAACCAGGACTACGCTTACCTTGGGTTGCATAGTTGAAATTACGGAAGGTTGTATCACTGGTACCACCTACACGACCTACTAGACCACGGACCGCTCCAGTTGTTGGATCAAGTGCCACACTAGCGGACTGGGCTGTACTACCATCACTTTCTGATGTAGGGAAGAGATAAGTATTTTCGTAGGTTTGCTGCATGTTAGCTTGTGAGTTGGCATCCATCTCTGTGTAGATCTTGTAGCCATTTTTAACAATTTCATCCTCACTCAAGCCATAAGTTTTCGTAGCTTCTTCAATGACGGCATCGAAGTAAGACGGATACTTGTAGTCATCGCCAGTCCCTTGATAGGTATCATCCAGACGACTAGCCATATCAACTCCAGCCGCACTGTCGGCATCTGCCTGACTCAACTTCTTGTCATCAACCATGTTGGCGAGGACAGTGTTTCGACGGTTGGTCGCATTTTGGATATTATCGATTGGGTTGTAAATTTCAGGTCCCTTAAGCATACCAGCGAGGGTCGCTGCTTCATCAACGGTTAGATTGGCAGCACTTGTCCCGAAGTATTTTTGGCTGGCGTCTTCAACACCCCAAACCCCATTTCCGAAGTAGGCATTATTGAGGTACATAGTAAGGATTTCTTGCTTGCTGTATTTCTTAGTTAATTCCAAAGAGAGGAAGAATTCCTTGGCCTTACGAGTAACAGTCTGTTCTTGAGTCAAGAAGGCATTTTTAGCCAACTGTTGGGTAATGGTTGAACCACCACCAAAGCGCCCCATGGACACAATAGCCAGGAGGAATCGCTTGACGTTAACCCCGCTATTTTTATAGAAGGTACGGTCCTCAGTTGCTATGACAGCATTCTCCAAGCTATCACTAATAGCATCCAGCTCCACATAAGTCCCTTTTTGCCCTGACAAAGAACCAGCTTGATTGCCTTCTTTGTCATAGATAACCGTAGTGGCTTTCAAGGCATCTTGAAGGTCTGAAACATTGGTCGTCTTGGCAATATAGAAAAGATAGGAACCTACTGTCAGAACCAGCACAGCTAGCATGATAAAGAGAATTTTCCCAATATGATAGCGACGCCAGAAACGGCGAATAGGATTTCTTGGCGAAAGCGTAAACTTGCTCAAGAACGCCTGAACCTTACCTAAGGGTTTGGTGGTATCAATAGGTTTCTTTTGCTTAGAACGTTGATAACGTGACGTCTCTTTACTTTCCTGAGACATATCCAAGTCTTCAACGGCTTGTTCAACCTCATCAGGTTTCTTAGCGAACAATCCCTTTATCTTATCTTGTAAATCCTTCGATTTTCCAGCAGGCTGGGATTCCTTACCCTTTCCGCTAGTTTCTTCTTTAAAAAGTTTGTTTTTTAGATTATCAAAAAATGTCATAACCTTATTATACCAAGTTTTTACAGATTCTGTCCTCTTTTAAACGTTCATGATATAATGAAACCATGACTTTACACGTAGAAATTATCAATCCTTATCCTGCAACGACTGTCAAAGACTTGCTAGAAACTAAGCTCCTCATTCCTCGTAAGATTCGTCATTTCCTACGCACGAAAAAGCACGTCCTCATCAATGGAGAAGCTATTAATTGGCAGAGTCCTGTTGAAAAAGGCGATAAGATTAGCCTGACCTTTGACCGGGAGGACTACCCTGAAAAAATTATCCCTATGGGAAATGCTAATTTGATAGAGCCTCTCTACGAGGATCAACATCTCATCGTGGTCAATAAGCCTGAAGGAATGAAAACGCATGGTAACGAACCCACGGAAATTGCTCTACTTAACCATGTTTCAGCCTATTGTGGGCAAACCTGTTACGTCGTTCATCGACTAGACATGGAAACTAGTGGGGCTGTCCTCTTCGCAAAAAATCCGTTTATCCTGCCAATTCTCAACCGCCTCTTGGAAGATAAACTCATCCAACGTCAATACTGGGCATTGGCTGAAGGTAAATTCCAAACCAAGGAGACTGTGTACAATGACAAGATTGGACGCGACCGCCATGATCGTAGAAAACGGGTGGTTGATTCTAGAAAAGGGCAGGTTGCCTATACAACCGTCACACGCCTCAAAACCTTTAAAGGAGCTAGTCTGGTCAATTGCCAACTAAAAACCGGCCGGACCCACCAAATTCGTGTGCATCTGGCCCACCATGGACATGCCATTCTGGGAGACCCTCTTTATAGTCACCGAACCGCATCTCGACTCATGCTCCACGCCCACACTCTTAGTTTCACCCATCCCTTAACACTCGAAAAAATCACTGTTAAGGCGAATTCAGACAGTTTTGAACAAGGGTTGAGAAATCACAAATAATAGAAGTAGGCTCATTCTCAAGCATAGTGCGAAAGGATTATCCTTATGATCCTCTAGTTATGACACAGTGGAAGCTTGCAAATAAGTTACTTTTATTGACTTCAAAAACCTTGACCGCCTTGAATCTCCCTTTACAATATGTTATCCTTTACATATCATTTAAAATTTGAGGGGTATTTAATTTATGAATCCAGTCGATCAATGGATAACCATTAACGCCAAGTATTTCCCAACAGAACAAGTTCAGTACATCCGTCAACGTCTTGAAGCACTTCCTGAGCAACAACTTTCAATGCTTTACTCAATCAGCTTCCAAGATCCAACAATGTTGTTGATTATTTCACTTCTAGGTGGGACTCTTGGAATTGACCGCTTTCTATTAGGACAAATTGGTCTCGGTGTTGGTAAACTTTTGACGTGTGGTGGATGTGGTATCTGGTCAATCGTTGACTTATTCCTCATCATGGATGCTACTCGCCAATCAAACGCTCAAAAACTATTTGCAGTTATTGGCTAATGAAAAACTATTTCACACGCTTGTGGGCCTACCACCAGCGTTTTTTTAGATTATATCTCTTAGTTTTAGTGGCAGTTTATGGAGTCTACCTTTTACATCTTCCAACACCACTCAGTTTAATCCTAAGACCATTTGGCCTTAAAGCTTGGAGTGCCGGTCTAACACGCGCTAGTGTTAGACTCTTACACCTAGATTGGCAAGGAGCCTGGGACTATAATCCACTGATATATCCTCTAGTGGTCTATATCCTAACCTATTTCTTTCTCTTTCCCATCTTTAGTGATAAGAAGATTATAAGGAAATAAAGTAAAGACTCCCATTGTAGTCCCCTTACACTATTGCTATAATTGTAATTATCAACATTTTTATAATCAAGATATCTGGAGGTTATACACATGAAGCAACAAGATTGGATCGATTTTTTCCAAGCAGTTAATGGTCGTAATCCAAGTATTCAAGAAATGGCTGAAGCAGCTCAGAAAGGCGAGTTTGTCCGAGAAACTCCCAAACAAACTGTCGAAATAACAAAACCTGTCCCACAAAAAGACACTGTAGAAACTAAGCAAGACTCAGAAGGTGTTGAGCCTACAGAACCTGCACCATCAACAGAAGTTGTAGAAACTACCGAAAATGATGTTGACAGCTATGACGTCGCTGAAGAGCCACTCACTAACTCTACGGTAAACGAAGAAGGGACTTTTCAAGCGACTAACCTAGCTCAAGAAAATCAATCAAAGACCTTCCAGGAACAAGTTAAACCTGTTGTAGAAACAGCCAGTCAGACTATTCACCAATTTGCGAATCAAACTGGTGAAACTTTCCAACAAGCAGGTAAAAATCTAAACGAAACTTGGAAGAGGCCAGAAAAGAAATCCCAAACAAACCTCATCATGTTAGCCGTCGCTGATATTCCATTTATCATCTGGTCCCTCGGAATATATTTAATTGGAGTTGCTAGCGATGAAGTTGGGGCAACATTACCCTCAGCACTCTTCCTCCTAATTTTTTCTTTACCTTTTGTAGCACTTATTATCTTACCAGCCCTCCTTAATAAAACAGACAAGAAATGGCTAATCTTTGTCTTATCTATCCTCCTAAACTGGACATTCATCGGTTGGATCATCCTTCTTGTTGTTTCTATCAATATGAATAAGGAAGCAGATCGTATCAAGCAGCAACAAATGATGATGCAAATGGCAGGTCAACAAGGAAGTTCTGGTACATTTAACCCTTTTCAGTAATTAACAACAAATAATTGATAAAAAGAAAACCCAGAAAAAGTTTCTCTACTTTTCCTAGGTTTTTTCTTTTGCTTTTTAAACTCTTAGTAACCCATCATTCCTGGATCCATAGCTGGTGCTGCTGGAGCTTCTGGTTCAGGTTTGTTGGCAACGACTGCTTCAGTTGTCAAGATAAGACTAGCTACAGAAGCAGCATTTTGGAGGGCAGAACGTGTGACCTTAACAGGGTCGATAATTCCTGCTTCAACCATATCTACCCATTCACCGTTAGCAGCGTTAAAGCCTGTACCAACTGGGCTGTTCTTCAATTTATCGATGATAACTGAACCTTCATAACCAGCGTTATAAGCAATTTGACGAACTGGTTCTTCCAAGGCACGGAGGACAATGTTACGTCCTGTAGCGTCGTCACCTTCAAGATCAAGTTCAGCAACCTTAGCAATGACGTTAACAAGGGCTGTACCACCACCTGCTACGATACCTTCTTCAACAGCGGCACGAGTAGCGTTAAGGGCATCTTCGATACGAAGTTTCATTTCTTTAAGGGCTGTTTCAGTGGCCGCACCAACCTTAACAACTGCAACCCCACCTGACAATTTAGCCAAACGTTCTTGAAGTTTTTCACGGTCAAATTCAGATGTTGTTGTTTCCAATTGAGACTTGATGAGGTTAACACGGTTAGCAATCGCTTCTGTGCTTCCTGCACCTTCAACGATAACTGTGCTATCTTTATCCACAGTTACTTTCGAAGCTTGACCAAGTGCTGCCATAGTTGCATCCTTAAGTTCAAGACCAAGATCTTCAGTAATGACAGTTGCTCCTGTCAATACGGCAATGTCTTCCAACATCGCTTTACGACGGTCACCAAAGCCAGGCGCCTTAACAGCAACAACATTGAAAGTTCCACGAATCTTGTTAAGAACAAGTGTAGGAAGAGCTTCACCATCCACATCATCAGCAATAATCAAGAGTGGACGACTTGTCTTAAGCACTTCTTCCAAGAGTGGAAGGACATCTTGGATATTTGAAATTTTCTTGTCAGTCACAAGGATAAATGGATTATCAAGGTCAGCGACCATCTTTTCATTATCAGTAACCATGTACTGAGAAAGATAACCACGGTCAAACTGCATACCTTCAACCACTTCGAGTTCAGTCTCCATACCACGTGACTCTTCAATAGTGATAACACCGTCATTACCCACACGTTCCATAGCTTCTGAAATGTATTCACCAACTTTTTCAGAACGTGATGAAACCGCTGCGACTTGGGCAATAGCTTCTTTATTAGCAACTGGTTGTGCAATGGCTTTAAGCTCTTCCACGGCTGTAGCTACAGCTGCTTCAATCCCACGACGGATACCGATTGGATTAGCACCAGCCGTTACATTTTTAAGACCTTCACGGACGATAGCCTGTGTCAAAACAGTGGCTGTAGTTGTTCCGTCACCGGCAATATCATTAGTTTTTGAAGCCACTTCGCTGACAAGCTTAGCACCCATATTTTCAAAGTGATCTTCGAGTTCAATTTCTTTAGCAATTGTCACACCATCATTAGTGATAAGAGGTGAGCCAAAAGCTTTTTCCAAAACCACGTTACGACCTTTAGGACCAAGCGTTACCTTAACTGTATCAGCCAAAGTATCAACACCACGGACCATTGCTGCGCGTGCATCTGATGAAAATTTAATATCTTTTGCCATAGTTACTCCTTCTTTATCTTACTTTATATCTGATTAGCATAGACCTAGGCTAGGACCGCTAAAATATCTGCTTCACGGATAATTGAAACGGAATCATCTCCGTCTTTAACATTGACACCTGCACCATTTTCAACAAGAACTTTATCGCCTGCTGCAACACTAGGTGCAATCAATTCACCAGTAAGAGTACGGATTCCTTCACCTACTGCCAAAACCTCAGCAGTTTTTGTAGCTTCATGACTGGCTCCTGCCAATACAAAGCCACTAGCTGTTTTTTCTTCTGTTTCTTCAAAACGGACAACGATACGATCACCCAATGGTTTCAATGCCATACCAATTACCTCCAAATGTTATTTATTATTAGTAACGTGTGAAACGTTATTTTTAGCACTCATAAACCACGAGTGCTAATCCATATATTTATTTTAGCACTTGGTCAAAAATAGTCAAGAAAAAACTACCCAAAATCTGAACTTTGGATAGTTTCTTTTTTTGTTTGTTAACCGAGCACCAAGGCATCATCATTGAGGACTTGTCCACTATTTTTGTGGAAGAGGTCCATAAGTTCTGCAACAGTGAGATTTTTCTTTTCTTCACCTCGCACATCGACGACGATTTTACCATGATAGAGCATGACTAGACGGTTCCCATATTCGATAGCATGTTCCATATTATGGGTAATCATAAGAGTTGTCAATTCTTGTTCTTCAACAATCTTACGTGTCAAATTCATGACCATGTCACTTGTCTTAGGATCTAGTGCTGCTGTGTGTTCATCCAAAAGCAAGATTTTCGGACGCACTAAGGTTGCCATAGCAAGTGTCAAGGCCTGACGTTGTCCACCTGACAAGAAATTAGCATCGGTCTTCATACGATTCTCAAGACCAAGACCAAGATCTACCAAGGCTTCCTTGAAGACTTGACGTTCGCTTTCAGTGATAGACTTTTTAAAGAAGCTACGTTTCTTACCACGACGATAGGCAATAGCCATATTTTCTTCGATAGAAAGGTTTGTCGCTGTCCCCATTCGAGGATCTTGGAAAACACGACTAATATCTTTAGAGCGCTCATCTACAGATGCTTTCTTAATAGATTGCCCCTCCAACAAGATATCCCCCTCATCAATGCTAAGAACACCAGCAATTGAATTCATCAAGGTTGATTTACCAGCACCATTTCCCCCAATAACGGAGATAAAATCTCCCTGTTCAATGTCGAGATCCAAACCACGAAGGACGTGATTTTCATTGACCGTGCCTTTTTCAAAGGTTTTATGAATCTGTTGTAAACTAAGTAAAGCCATTACTTGTCACCTCCTGGAGTCAAGGATTTGTTAGGTCTGATTTTCAATTTTTGTCGTACTTCTGGCACATAAAGGATGATAGCAAGTAAGATGGCTGAAGCCAATTTCAACATCTGAGCATCAACATTCATGGCAAGGATAATAACCAAGACCAAACGGTAGAGAACAGCTCCTACAACAATTGACCAGAGGCGTTTGCCAAGCGGTAGATACTTGACGATAACCTCAGCCAAGATGATTGCAGCCAAGCCATTTACGATTGTACCAGTACCCATATTCATATCCGCATAGCCATTGTTTTGAGCTAGGAGGGCACCTGATAGGGCAATCAAACCATTGGAAATCATATAGCCAAGAATCTTCATACGGTCAACCTTGATACCATTAGCTTCACCCATGGCAAGGTTATCACCTGTTGCACGAAGAGCAAGTCCAACCTGTGTATTAAGGAGAATAACCAACATAAGTACTACCAGACTAACAAAAATCAGTCCTAATAGAATCACACCATTCAGCTTAGATAGACCAAGATCCATCACCATAGTCACAAGCGTGTTATGTCCTGAAAGAGAGACATTGGCACTGCCAAGAACCAAAAGGTTAACTGAATAGAGCCCTGTTAAGGTAATAATCCCTGTTAAGAGTGCTGGTATCTTCATTTTCGTATGCATAAAGCCAGACACCGCTCCAGCAAGCATACCAGCTACAAAACCACCTAGAGTCGCAAAGATTGGGTTAATCCCACGGATAATCATGATAGTTGTCGTAGCAGCACCAAGTGGGAAGGCCCCCTCAGCTGTCAAATCAGCAAGGTCCAAAATACGGAAGGTAATGAAGACCCCAATAGCCATAATAGCCCAGAGAAGCCCCTGAGAAATGGCTGTTAGCACCACATTTGAAAATCCTTTTTTAGAAGACTTATTGACCTTAAGCTTAATGACACCCTTATCTTTTTTAGCAATTGGTTTGTCATCTTGTGTTGATGCTTTAGATTCCTCGTCACTAATGCTAGAAACATCAATACCAAGTTCTTTAGCCATGTCATGGTTTACTACAACATTAAGTGTTTTAGGATACTCGGCATCGACATCCTTGATCTTCTCACCTCGGAGAACACGGCCTGCCAACTTACCTGTTTGACGTCCAAGCGCTTCATAGTTGGTTCCATAAGTGAATAGGACACCTTTTTCTACACTACCAGCGTCACTACCAACAACTGGAACCTTAGTCTCTTTAGAAAGATCTACCAAGGTATTAATAGCACTAACAATGGTATTATCAGTTGGGATGAAGATGACTTCGGTCTGACTCATCAAGCTCTTGGCTGTATCTTGGATATCATTGGTTGATGAAATTCCTTTGATAACCGTTTCAATACCAGCTTCCTTGAAGTATTTCTTGGCTTCTTCAACCTGAACTTCTGAGTTACGCTCACTGGTCGTGTACATAATCCCAACTTTTTTAGTGTTTGGAAGGACCTTTTTCAACAACTCAACTTGTTTGTTGATTGGTGACATGTCGCTTGTCCCTGTCACATTTCCTCCAACATTGTCCATAGACTTAACCAATTTAGCTGAAACTGGATCTGTAACAGCTGTAAAGAGAATTGGCTTGTCCTTTGTCAAACTACTCAAAGACTGGGCTGCTGGAGTTGCGATAGCCAACATGACATCATTATCTTCAATAAGCGACTGAGAAATCGTCTGCAAGTTAGACTGATCTCCTTGTGCATTCTGATAATCGATTTTGATGTTCTTACCGTCGACGTAACCTTCCTCTTTAAGTTCTTCAATGAACCCTTTACGGGTCGCTGACAAGGAAGGATGTTCCACATATTGGAGCACACCGACGTGAACCAAATCTTTATTAGAAGCATTGGAACATGCTACTAAGAGGACAGCTGTGATAACAGCCATCATACTGACCAAGAATTTCTTCATCTTGTATACCTCTATTTTTATTCTATCTATTTCCAATTTTCTGTCATCTTTTTTCCGAGATGATAGAGTCAAAAGAAAATTAAAAATAGACCACGGTATGAAAAAAACCAGTTAGGACAGGCCCAACTGGTTTTATGCATCTTGACTAGCACAGGCTAGCTTATGTCACCGGTTAGACCTATTCATCTAATCGGCTAATCCATCACAAAATGCTTTAGCTTCATAGATACAAACTGACTGACGCTTGTATCCTGAAACACAAACGTCCTATCTAAAGAAACTAAAGTAATAAAAAGCTTTAAGATTTCCCAAATGGGTCGCTTTGTTAAGCATGTGATGCCTCCGTAGTTATGATAGTTTTAAGTTTACACTATTTAGACAATTCTGTCAAATTGGAATTTACTCTCTTTTCTCTCAATTTATCATTGTCACTACAAAAGAAAAATCTCTTCTTGCTCCTGCAAGAAAAGATTTTTTATATTAAGCATTTTGTTCTGTTGTTAAGATAGCAAGTGTCTCAATCAAGTTATCGGCATTAACTTCAATAGTATCACCTGTTGCCTTGATTTTAACTTCGACAACACCTTCGCTGGCTTTTTTACCAACTGTCACACGGATCGGAAGTCCGATAAGGTCACTGTCAGAGAATTTAGAACCAACACGCTCATTACGATCATCTGTCAAGACATCATAGCCTTCAGCCATAAGAGCAGCTTCCAAACGTTCTGTCAAAGCATTGGCTTCCTCATCCTTAGTGTTAACTGTAATCAAGTGAACATCATACGGAGCCAATTCTTTAGGGAAGTTAATTCCCCATGCATAGCGGTATTGACCTTTTGGTGTCTTGTTAACAAAGAGACGTGCATGTTGTTCGATTACAGCTGACAAGATACGGCTAACACCGATACCGTAACATCCCATAATGATTGGAACAGCACGGCCATTTTCATCAAGAACATTAGCCCCCATACTTTCAGAGTAACGTGTCCCAAGTTTAAAGATATGACCAATCTCGATACCACGCGCAAACTGAAGGACACCTTGACCATCTGGTGAAATTTCACCCTCTTTAACTTCACGAATATCCACGTATTCTGCCTTGAAGTCACGCTCTGGGTTAACCCCTGTCAAGTGGTAACCATCTTCATTGGCTCCAACGACCGCATTAGCCACGTCTTGAACCTTACGGTCCGCAACGATACGAACATTTTCAGGAAGGTTAACTGGACCAAGAGAACCGAAGTTAGCGCCAAAGACTTGACGTGCTTCATCTTCTGTAGCTGGTTCAAGGAAATCAGCAGCAAGGTAGTTTTTCAACTTCACATCGTTAACCTGATCATTACCGACAAGAAGAGCCACCACTGGTTCATCATCTGCAATGAAAAGCAAAGTCTTGATGGTTTGTTCTTCTGGAACATTCAAGAAAGCAGCAACTTCATCAATTGACTTGCAATCTGGTGTTTCAACACGAGTCACTTCTTCTTGAGTCACAACCTTAGTCGCTGGTGTGTAAGCGTTTGTTGCCATCTCAAGGTTAGCTGCATAACTTGACTCTGTAGAGTAGGCAATTGTGTCTTCACCAGATACCAACCATGATGTCAATTCTTTCTTGATTTCTTCCATGACATCTTCTGGGATCTCATCCAATGAAGCAATTGACTTGTCAAGAACTACCCAACGGTTGAGATCTGTACGCTCAGGAGTGACCGCCATGAATTCTTGAGAATCCTTACCACCCATGGCGCCACCATCACCGATGATACCCTTAAATTCAAGGCCAGCACGTGTAAAGATAGCCTCATAAGCTTTACGGTAGTCTTCATAGGTTACATCCAAATCTTCATAGTTTTGGTGGAAACTATAGGCATCCTTCATGATAAATTCACGTGTACGAAGAAGACCATTACGAGGACGTTTTTCATCACGGTATTTTGATTGGATTTGGTAGAGATTAAGTGGCAATTGTTTGTATGATTTAACCGCATCACGAACCAAGGCTGTAAACGTTTCTTCGTGAGTTGGACCGAGGATAAAGTCAGATTTATCACGGTTTTTAAGTTTATAAAGGTCTTCACCGTAAGTTTCATAACGGCCTGACTCACGCCACAAATCTGCTGTCAAAAGCGCTGGCGCCAACATTTCAACCGCACCGATTTTTTCAAACTCCTCACGCATGATGGTTTTGAATTTCTCGATAGCACGATTTGCCAATGGCATATAAGCATAAATACCAGCAGAAACCTGACGCACGTAACCCGCACGTACCATAAGGGCATGACTGATAACTTGAGCATCACTTGGCATTTCACGAAGTGTTGGAATCAACATTTTACTTTGTTTCATCATTTACATACTAAGGAGGCTGGCCCTTGGCTCAAGTCCCTTAGACTTCCTTTCGTTTCTTTGTTTCTAATTAAAAGAAAGCACGCATAATATCATTCCAAGTGACTGCAATCATAAGAACAACCATGATAGCAACACCTGCAAGTGTAATATAGCTTTCAATTTCTTGATTAAGTGGTTTACGACGAATGGCTTCAATAATATTCATAACAATTTTTCCACCGTCAAGGGCTGGAATTGGGATAAGATTGAAAATTCCCAGGTTAATTGAGAGCATCCCCATAAGGTTAAGAATGGAAATCAAGCCATTTTCTGAAGCCTGGGCAGACATCTGGAACATAGCAACCGGTCCACCAAGTTTATTCAAACTAAAGTTGGTGATAAGCCCTTTAAGTGCTACGAGAATTTTGAAGGCCCCTTCCCAAGCCATTTGGAAACCACCAAAAATCTTATCTTTAAGACCTGTTTTTAAAGCAGGAGAAATACCCAAAAAGTAGCTACCTTGGTTCTCCTGAGGTTTAACAGAGATTGTTTCTTCCTGACCGTTACTTCTCTTAACTGTCACAGAAAGGCTGTCACCTTTGGAGAATTTTTGGGTATTCTCTGTCAATGCTTCCTTCAAGCTGTCCCAATCAGTAACCTTGTCCTTATTGATAGCCTCGATGGCATCACCATTTTTCAAGCCTGCCACCTGAGCAGCGCCTCCATCGGCTACCTGGATACGGTTGGTCGATATATCTTGAACACCACCCTGAACAAAGGCTAAGATAATAAAGACAAGCACCCCAAGAATGAAGTTATTCATAGGACCAGCAAAGTTGGTCATTAAACGTCCCCAAATGCTTGCATTTTGATATTGGACATCCTTAGGAGCGATACGAAGTTCTGTACCATCCTCCTCAACGATAGTGGCATCATGATCAACCTCATAGGTCTTGGTCTCATCTAGGACTAGACCTGTAATGGTTAACTTATCCTCCAAATCATAGGCAGTGACGTTCATAGGTAAAGCCGTCTGATCAATCTGGCGATCCGAAAGGTTGATACGTCTTACCTTACCATCTGATCCAATCGTTAGACTGGCAGGGCTACCTGTTTTAATCTCAGTTGTATCTTCACCCCAACCAGCCATACGGA
This sequence comes from Streptococcus sp. HMSC064D12, assembly GCF_001837205.1. Taxonomy (NCBI): domain Bacteria; kingdom Bacillati; phylum Bacillota; class Bacilli; order Lactobacillales; family Streptococcaceae; genus Streptococcus; species Streptococcus sp. HMSC064D12. The sequence goes on along the minus strand of NZ_KV831722.1, from coordinate 61,423 downwards.
CATAACCACCCAAAGGGAGGATACGGATAGTATAAACGGTACCATCCTTACCTGTATGTGCAAAAATTTTCGGTCCCATACCAATGGCAAATTCACGAACCAAAATCCCTGAGCGTTTGGCGAAAAAGAAATGACCAAACTCATGGAAGACGACAATCACACAGAAAATCAGTAAAAAGGTAATAATAGCTTTCATCTAGACACCTCCACTCTTAAAAAAGTCCTAGGAAGTGCATGATTGGGAAAACGAAGATCCAGCTATCACAACGGTCCAAAATACCACCATGCCCAGGAATAAGATTGCCTGAGTCTTTAACGCCAAAGTGACGTTTAATAGCTGATTCAACCAAATCACCAAATTGACCAAAGATACTAAAGAGAATCGTACAGATAAGCAACCAGAAGAAGTTATGAGGGGCATAAACGCTGTGGTTAATCAAACCAAAGATAAGAGCTACAATGATTGCGGATAAGATACCTCCGACACTGCCTTCAATAGTCTTATTTGGTGATACTTTTGGCAATAGCTTATTCTGACCAAATTGACGACCAAAGAGGTAAGCTCCAATATCTGTTGCCCAAACAATAAAAAGGGCAAAGAGAACTTTTTCCCAACTATCCAAACGTGCCGCAATGAGATTTTGGAAACCAAAACCAACATAAAAGGCAGATGCGATTGGATAAGCTGCATCATCAAAAGAATAATGGTCGCTATTAAGGACTGTCCCCGCTAGAATCAAAAATGAAATAACAGCGAAACCTGTCACACTAGCATTTGTTGGAAGACTGATAAAATACTGATCAATCGGCACAGCCAAGATAAAGGCTGCCACCATTGATAAAATACCCTCGATAGAGAAAATCTCCAAGTGCTTCATACGAAGCATCTCAGACACTGCAACCATGGCCATAGCTCCAACCAAAAGTTGGAAAGGAAGACCACCGATAAAGAGCAATGGGAGGAAAATGGCTGCTGCCACACCCCCACCAATTAAACGTTCTTGCATGAGAGGTCCTTTCTAGACACCACCGAAGCGACGGTGACGTTTATTGTAGTCAGAGATGGCTTGACGTAGCCCTTGCTGGTCAAAGTCTGGCCAGAAAACATCTGTGAAGTAAAACTCACTATAGGCAGATTGCCAAGGCAAGAAGTTACTTAGACGAAGCTCGCCACTCGTACGGATAATCAAATCTGGATCACGGTAGAGGTAAGGCAATTTATCCGTCATCAAATGCTTAGCAATGAGATCTTCATCAATAGCTTCAGGACTGAGTTTGCCTGCTTCAACCTCTTTAGCAATCGCTTGAACTGCAGATACAATCTCCGCACGACCACCATAGTTCAGTGCAAAGTTGAGAACCAAACCGGAATTATGTTTTGTCTGCTCAACTGCCTTTTCAAGAGCATCTAAGGTTTCCTTAGGCAGACGACTGTTATCTCCGATTGTCAAAATACGAACATTGTTTTTGTCTAATTCTGGTACATATTTGTTAAAGAATTCAACTGGCAAATTCATGATGAATTTCACTTCATCTTGTGGGCGTGACCAGTTTTCAGTTGAGAAGGCATAAACTGTTAATACCTTAACTCCAAGTTGTGATGCTTCGATAGTTACCTTTTGCAAGGCATCCATCCCAGCCTTATGCCCCATCACACGTGGTTGTAGACGTTTTTTAGCCCAACGGCCATTTCCATCCATAATAATACCGATATGGTTGGGAATATTGTCTAGAACCTCTTGATGAGATTTTTTTCTAAATTTAAACATGGAATATCCTCTAAATATAGTTTACCCTTTATTTTACCACATTTTCAGGGGTTCTGAACAGCTTTTAATACCGATAAGATTAGAAAACGCAAAAAGACCAGGATTTAACCTAGTCTCAAATACATATCTTACTTTTCATCAGCAGACTCAATTGCTGAATCTTCTTCGATAATTGTCTTTTTAGTTGTTTCTGTAGTTGGTGCTGGTGTGATCACTTTCATGATTGAACGACTCAAATCAAATGTCAAGAAGACACCTTCTGCATCCAAAACAATACGGTTATTTTCTTTGTCAATCTCATCGACAATAGCAATCAAACCACCGATTGTTTCAACCTCAGCACCCTTAGCAAGACCTGCAAAACGATCTTCCTGTGCCTTTGCTTGGCGACGACGGCTGAAAGCCACATAAGCAACAATTGCGACCACATAAATGGCCAAAACTAGCATCATATTCATATTTCGTATTCCTCCAATAATTCACTTGGCTACTACTATATCAGATTAAGGCAGGACAAGCAAGACAAATCCTTAGACAGACCACATAAAAACACTTTCCTTATGACGGAAAGTGCTGAATGAGATTACATATCTGCTACGTTGTGATATACCTTTTGAACATCATCGTCTGCTTCAAGCGCATCAATAAGTCCTTCGAAAACTTCAAGGTCTTCACCTTCAAGAGTAACCTCAGTTTGTGGAATCATTTCAAGTTCAGTTACTTGGAACTCTTCTTGTCCGTTAGCACGGAGAGCTTCCAAAGCTTTGTGAAGAGCTGTTGGCTCAGTATAAACAGTGATAGTACCATCTTCTGCTTCCACATCTTCAACTTCTACATCTGCTTCAAGCAATTGTTCAAAGATAGCATCTGCATCTTCACCTGCAAATACGATAACACCTTTTTTATCAAACATGTATGAAACAGAACCTGAAGCACCCATGTTACCACCGTTTTTACCAAAGGCAGTACGTACGTTAGCAGCTGTACGGTTAACGTTTGAAGTCAAAGTATCTACGATAATCATAGAACCATTTGGTCCAAAACCTTCATAACGTCCTTCAACGAAAGTTTCATCAGTGTTACCTTTAGCCTTATCAATGGCCTTATCAATAACGTGTTTTGGCACTTGCGCTTGTTTAGCACGCTCCAAAACAAATTTCAAAGCTGAGTTTGATTCTGGATCTGGTTCACCTTGTTTAGCAGCCACATAAATTTCGACACCAAACTTAGCGTAAACCTTAGAGTTTGCACCATCTTTAGCAGTTTTCTTAGCAACGATATTAGCCCATTTACGTCCCATGGGATTCACCTCTTCTAAGAGATTTGTATCTCTGATTTGTTTTTTCTTTTTTTGAAAATAGCAAAGCTTGCTAAATTCACAATCCCTTACATTATAGCACTTTGACTGCCGTTAGTAAAATTGAAATAAATCCTAAACATTTATCATATGAAACATTTACTCAGTGGCCTCTCCCAAACGAATAATCTTATCAAAATATGCTTCATTTTCCTTTATAAGATGGTGGGTAACCGTGATATAAGTGATATTGGGATTGCTTAATAATAGGTGCTCAATACGAGTAGCGTTATTATGGTCAAGATTGGCAGTTGCTTCATCAAAAATCACAACAGAACTTCCTTTTAAAAACGCTCTTATCAGGCCTATTCTTTGTTTTTGACCCTCCGAAAAGCTACCGTCGCTTACTTGCTCATCTATACGGTTTAAGAAAGATAAAAGATTAACTCTTTCAAGAACTTTCTTGATTTGTGTATCAGTAATAGCTTCATTCCAAAGGGTTAAATTGTTCCTCAAGGTATCATTATAGATATGAGTTTGACTCCCAACATAGGCACATTCAGACACGATTGAGTTCTCATCAATCTCTTTTGACTCCAATTTTCCAAACAAGATTTTTCCCTCGTAATCTTTAAGATTGCCTAGGAATATATTAAGCAGGGTTGACTTCCCACTACCTGAGCATCCAGTAATAGCATACTTGCCTCCTTTTTTAAAGGTTTGGGTGAATCCCTCAAAAATAGCCTTATCTCCAAAATGATAACTTACATTCTCAAAACGAACATCCTGAATAGTCGCTATGCAAGTCTTTGGACCCTCTGGAAAATCGTGAAATTTTTTTAAGATAGGATCGACAGACTTAATGGTCACTTGCAGCTGATTAATAGTGGATAGAGAGTTAAAAATATTACCTGATATCTGTCCTACCGAGGCAATGGTTCCAACAGTAATATTTCCAAAAATAATTAACAAACCAGTTAGAAGAAGTATCAACATCTGGGCGATAACTGAAAATAAAGCCATCAGTGTCTCAGTGCTAGTCTTTCTTTTTGTAAAAATAATTTTTTGTACAATATATTTCTCAACAATGGACCTCACTTGTCTAAGAAATATCTGTTTACGACTAGCGTAATAAACATCCGCATATCCATATAACTGATCGCTTATTCCAGAAACAAGCTCCTCATTCGCTTTGGAAAATATCTCCATTGATTTCTGCATTTTATTGGTAAATGGTTTGGGAAGATAAGTCAGACATAAAGTTAAAAAAATGGCTAACAGAACAATTCTTACATCATAACTTAATAAGGCAATAATTGAAAACAAAGTTGTGAATACTGTTGAACAAAGGGTATAAATACTTGTAAAGCCATTTGATTCAATCAATTGGATATCATTATTTAATACTGAGAGATGCTCTCCAATATCAGTCTTTCTGAATTCACTAAAAGAATGGTGAATAATTTTACTAAGATAAGACTGACGAATAGACAAAGTCATTTTTTGGATTAATTTTGTTTGATGTACAGCAATAATGTAATTCAAAACTAAATAAATAACGTAAAGCCCCACCTCTAGACCTAATAGAGCTAAAAAAGATTGGATTCGCTTCGATACCAGCTGATTCGTCATTAAAGCTAAGGTTACCGAGGCACTTACAAAAATAGCAGCATTCAGTGCTAACAGTAAGATATGAACTAAATTGTCATACTTGTATTTAAGAATATAGGTTCTCATAGATTTCCTCACAATCTAAATCACCTTGGTATATAATCAGTTGGATAAATTGAAGACATTGGAATACCATATATCCATTGAAAATTAAAAACCATAGTGATGTCATACTATGGTCTTAGTTTATTCTATTTTTTAACTCACTCTATAAAATTGTCATATAGTGGAATTTAACAACTCTTGATACTCTGATTCCTTAGCAAGCAATAACTTTTCCGCACCTAAAGTCCTAAGAGTTTCTAAGCACCCCTCAATTAGATTTCTCCCTTCAGCAACTTCGCCCGACTTTATCAAGTAAGACCCCATCACAAATATCAACTCATGTCTTTCATATAAGAGGACCTCAGGAATTCCACTATCATTGACTAAATCTAAATAGTATTTCGCTGAATCTAGTTCATCACGTCGTAAAAATTCATAAGCTGCATTAATAAGAAGACTAATTCGGATTCTTTGATTTGAGTCGCTATTTCCAAAAAGTCTAGTTTTATACACAATCTCCTTGGTCAAAACATTAAGTGTCTGGGTGGAAATAAACGACATACTATTTCCTAATATGATTAACTCTCTTTTTCCCCATTGTTCAATGCTAAAAAGATAGTCTGTTAATTCCCTTACCTTATTTTCATCAACCTCTTTATTTGAAACACTTGCCAAAAAAGATTCTAGCATAATACTGTTATAGAGAAATGATTTGTCTTGTGTAACCTCAAATTTACGACGCTCTTCTCCAGCGTACTTCTGTAACGATAAACTATCGTTTTGATAATAAGCCTTACTAGCACTTTCTAATAACTTTTCAGTATGAGTTGGATTATCTTGAGATAAAATACCATAGAACTCTTCAATACTGACATCCAATTTATCTAACAAAAGAAAAAATCTAGATAATGAGATATCAGATTCTCCACGTTCAAATTTTGATAGGAAAGATACTGATAAATAATCACTAGCAAGCTCTTTCAATGTCAAATTCTTTGATAAACGAATTTTTTTCAACAAAGCACCCATTTCCACAGGTCCAATCATGATTCATCCTCCTATGCTTGAACTAATTATAACAACAATCATTTCTAAATTAAAGAGCCACAAAACCCAACTAGCCAGTCCAAAATATTTAAAATAAAAATTCGTAAATTAACCTACAAGAAATCATTAATGGAGAGTTTTAGCCTACAAATGAATAAAAAAAGACCAGCCAAAGCTGATCTTATCTGAGAATTACAAGCGAGCGTTAAGTTCTGCTCCAAGTTCTTCAAATCCTGGTTTACCAAGAAGAGCGAACATGTTTTTCTTGTATGCTTCTACACCTGGTTGGTCGAATGGGTTGATAGCATTCAAGTAACCTGAAAGGGCGATAGCAATTTCAAAGAAGTAGATGATGTAACCCAATGTAAAGGCATCTTGTTCAGGAAGAGTGATGAACATGTTTGGCACATCACCATCTGTGTGAGCAAGAAGAACACCGTCTGTTGCTTTTTTGTTAACAAAGTCAACATCTTTACCTTGGAGGTAACCAAGTCCATCAAGATCTTCTTCCAATTCAGGGATAATCACGTTCTTACGTGGTTTTTCCACACGAACAACTGTCTCAAAGAGGTTACGTGTACCTTCTTGGATAAATTGTCCAAGAGAGTGCAAGTCTGTTGAGAAGTTTGCTGATGTTGGGTAGATACCTCTTTGGTCTTTACCTTCAGATTCACCAGCCAATTGTTTCCACCATTCTGAGAAGTATTGAAGTGATGGTTCGTAGTTAGCCAAGATTTCAGTTGTGTAACCTTTACGGTAAAGGATGTTACGAAGTGCAGCGTATTGGTAAGCTTCGTTTTCAGAGATTTTAGATGAAGAATACTCTTTACGTGCAGCGTTAGCACCTTCCATAAGGGCTTTGATATCAGCACCTGAAGCTGCAATTGGCAAGAGACCTACAGCTGTCAATACTGAGAAACGTCCACCGATGTCATCTGGAACAACGAAAGTTTCCCAACCATTAGCATCTGCTTCAACTTTAACTGCACCTTTTTGGCGGTCAGTTGTTGCGTAGATACGTTTGTTTGCTTCCTCTTGACCGTATTTCTTAACAAGGAGTTCCTTGAAAACACGGAAAGCGATAGCTGGTTCAGTTGTTGTACCTGATTTAGAGATAACGTTAACTGAGAAGTCTTTATCTTCAACATACTCAAGCAAGTCTGCAAGATAAGTTGATGAAATTGAGTTACCAGCGTAAACAATTTGTGGAGCTTTGCGTTCTTCTTTTGTTTGAAGGTTAGCAAAGTGATGATTCAAGAAGTCAATGGCTGCTTTGGCACCAAGGTAAGAACCACCGATACCGATAACAACCAAAACATCGCTTTCTTCTTTGATTTTTTCAGCAGCTTTCAAGATACGATCAAATTCTTCACGATCGTAGTTTTCTGGAAGGTCACGCCATCCAAGGAAGTCTGCCCCTGGGCCAGTTCCTTTGCGAATCATTTCGTCTGCTACTGTTACTTGTGCTTGAAGGTTGTCCACTTCGTGTGGTGCTACAAATTTATCCAAAACTTTTGAATAATCAAATGTAATATGAGCCATTAGTCTCTCCTTATAAAAATTCAATTATAGCTTCTAGTTTACTCTTTTATTTGTCTTTTGACAATGTTTTTTACCCTTATTAGGTCATAATAGGATACAGTTTCTACTTAAATGTTAATTCTGCTTCAAGACCGTAGTGGTCGCTTACCAAAGGTTGATTGTTGCCATCAAAAATCACGCTAAGGCGCTCTACTGTCCAATCTTGGCTAGCAAAGACATAATCGATACGTAAAGGCTCTTCATTGCCCTTCCAACCATCGATACCTGGTCCAACTGTATAGCTACCAGTTGTTTCTTTAGCTACTTCAAAACTATCTTGAAGATTGAGTGAGCTAGCCAAAATGGCTTGATGCCCTTCGCGACCTGCTGGGTTGTTAAAGTCACCTGCTAGGATGAGCGGTTTCCCAATAGCTTTGAAACGTTCCTCAATACGTGCCCACTCTTCTTGGAAACCTTTGTCCCACCATGAAAGGTGAACACTAGCAACAGCAACTTCTCGGCCATCTACAGTAGTTTCAGCAACTGCTACACGGCGTGTATGGTAGTCAGTTGGATCATCAACATCTGAAACCAAGATTTCGCTAGCTGTCAATGGTTGACGTGACAAGACGGCAACCCCCTCATTAAGGTGATCATAACCAATGTGATTATAGGCCCAAGTCCAATGGTATTGAAGCCCTTCTTCAGCTAACTTTTCCACAAGAAGACGGACAAAGTGATCTTGGTGGATTGGTGTTGCTGATGGAAGTGCATGATAGTAAGCATCCGTGTCCACAACAGAAGTCTCTATTTCTTGGTTAACTTCCTGGAAGCAAATAATATCATACTGAGCCTTTAGGATCTGTTCCTTTAAGGTTTGGAATTTTCCTTCTGCATCTTCTTCCATCCAACTGTGAGTATTTAAAGTTAGAAATTTCATAAGTTTATCCCTCTTCTGACTTGCATCTAGAAATGACATAGGGTCATTTACAAACAAAACAGCCCAAGGGCTGTCTGCTTGTTTATCGTTTAGCAAATTAAAGTTCTACTTTTGCAACTGGAGCGTTAGCAGCCAATTTACCTGTATGTTCTACTTTAACTGATTTGATTGCATCTGCATTTGTAAAGACAACAACTGTAGATGTTTCACGACCTGCTTCACGGATAGCATCAAGGTTTGCTTCAACCAAGAGATCACCTGCAGCAACTGTTTGACCTTCAGTAACTTTAACGTCGAATGGTTTACCTTCAAGACTAACAGTGTCAAGTCCGATGTGAACCAAAACTTCAAGACCATTGTCTGTTACCAAACCAAGAGCGTGTTTAGTTGGGAAGATGCTTGTCACTTTACCAGCTACTGGTGAAACGATTTTACCGTTTTCTGGTTCTACAGCGAAGCCGTCACCCATCATTTTTTGTGAGAATACTGGGTCTTTAACATCTTCGATGTTGATAACTTGACCATCAGCAACTGAATGCACTTCATCAGTCACACCTTTGAAGTTAGCTTCTGCTTTTTGAACAGCAGTCATTTGACTTGGAAGTGTTTCAGGAATAACTTCACCTGAATCAAGAACGTCTTGGATATCAGATTTCAATACGTCTGCTTTAGGACCATAGATAGCTTGAACCCCTTGTCCTTTCATGACAAGACCCATAGCTCCTTCAGCTTTCCATTGTTCTTCAGTTCCGACTTTTTCAGCGTCTTTAACAGTAACACGGAGACGAGTCATACATGCGTCAACATCGACGATGTTAGCACGTCCACCAAGAAGGTTGATGATGTTGATAACTTGTGAGCTTGCTGAGCTTGTTCCAGCACTTGCTGATCCAGCAGATTCTGATGAAGAATCTTCACCTTGCTCATAGTTACCGTTACGTCCTGGTGTAGCGTAGTCAAATTTCTTAATCATGAAGTTTGCGATGAAGAACATGATAACACCAAAGAGTACAGTTACCCAAATGAAGTTAACGATATCCATCGCCAAACCAGCGTTAATAGCAAGTGGTGTACGTGTCAAGAACTCGATAGAACCGAATGAGTGAACACGAAGGTGAACGATATCAGCCATGGCAAAGGCACATCCTTGCACCAAAGCATAAATGATGTAAAGTGGAGTAGCCACGAACATGAACATGTACTCGATTGGCTCTGTTACCCCTGTCAAGAATGTTGCAAGTGCAGTTGCAGTCAACATCCCTTTGTATTGATGTTTCTTATCATCATCAACGTTACGGTAGATAGCTACCACCATACCCATCAAGATACCAAATGAACCAATCATTTGACCAACTTTAAAGCGGGCTGGTGTAACAGATTCAAGAAGGTGTTTGTATTGTTCTGGGTGTGCACCTTTAAGGTTTGCAAGGTCAGTAACCCAGGCAAGCCAGAGTGGGTCTTGACCCAATACTTCAGTACCTTTAGCGGCACCAGTCAATACGTGGTAAGTACCACCCAATTGAGTGTAGTTAATTGGGATAGTCAACATGTGGTGGAGACCAAATGGCAAGAGAAGACGTTCCAAAGTACCGAACAAGAACGGTGCCAAGATTGGAGCAGTTTCTTTTGAGTTGGCAATCCACATACCGAAGCCGTTGATTCCTGATTGGATAACTGGCCATACGATAGCAAGGACGATAGCTGCGATAGCTGAACGAAGAATAACTACGAATGGTACGAAGCGTTTACCATTGAAGAATGACAAAGCTTCTGGCAATTTACGGAAGTTATAGTATTTGTTGAAGGCAGTAGCTCCGATGAAACCAGAGATGATACCTACGAACACACCCATGTTGAGGGCTGGAGCTTCCATAACACTGATGAAGTAATCAGATACCTTGATTGATTGACCAAAAATGGTGTGGACTGTAGCAGCCTTATCAGCAAGAATATCTGAAGTAACACCAAAGATTGAACCAGTCAAACGGTTAATCAAGATAAAGGCAAGACCTGCCGCAAAGGCACCGCCTGCACGTTCCTTAGCCCAGCTACCACCAATGGCAAGGGCGAACAAGATGTGAAGGTTACCAATAACCCCCCAACCAATCTGCTCAAGAAATCCACCAGTAATAACGAGTGGTGCCACGTTTGGATTAATCATGGCAACTGTTTTACCGAGTGAGATCATGAGACCTGCTGCTGGCATAACTGCGATAACAACCATGAGGGCTTTACCGAATTTTTGCCAGAACTCAAAGCCAAATTTTTCTTTTAGCTTATTCATTTCATTTCCTCCTACGTTTCGATGCAAACGCTTGCATAACTTATGTAATTATTATAGCATCTTTTTACGATTTGTAAAGCGTTTTCGTAAACTTTTTTTGAATTTTTTTACAAATTTAAAAACCCCCAGAAAAACAGGGGTTACTTGATTATTTTTAAGCCATAAGAACCATCAAAATTGGGATAACAATCATGGTTGCAAGGGTAGTCTCAGTAACCATAACAGCTGCGTAATCACTATCAGCTCCATAGAGTTTAGCAACTACTGGAGCATTGGTCATGACAGGCATGGCAGACTGGATGATAAAAACTTGTTTCATCAAAGTTGGGAGAGGTGCCCAGTAAACAATGGCAGCCATCAAGAGAGGGGCAACTACAAAGCGTCCCAACAAAATCAATACCTGGTCCTTTTTAAGAACCAACTGCTTCACACCTGCATTTGACACTGACAAACCGATGAAAATCATAGATAAAGGAGTCGTCAAACTACCCAAATACTTCAAGTCACTGGCTAAAAAAGTTGGTAATTTAATATGAAGGATAACAATAATAAGACCTAACATGAAACCCATTAGAGGGGGTGAGAAGATCTTTTTCAGACTTGTTTTTAAATCAAATTCTGCCTCTCCTTCCCCATCTCGCTGAATAAGGTAAGTTCCCAAGGTCCAGAAAAAGGTCGTATTGCACATATAATAGATAAGAACATAGGGAATACTAGCATCGCCAAAGAGGGCTTGATTGATAGGGAGCCCCACAAAAATGGTGTTTGAATTAAAAAACATGGAGATAAAGAGACCACGACGCTCCTTTTTCACTGCAAAAATACTAGCCACCGCTGTCGCAATCCCAAGTAAAATCACCATGGACAGTGCAGGAAAACGCAATTCTGGTAACATCTTGAGCAGGTCTGTCGCTGTGAAACGCTGTGTGATCGTATAGAGCATGTAACAAGGCAGGGCAATTTGAGTGACTAGCTTAGCTATAAGACCACGTGACTTGTCGTCAAACCAGCCTTTTTCGCCCATAACGAATCCCACTAAAATCATACCCAAGATGACTAGGATGCCCGATATACTCGTTAAAAAGATTTCCATGTTTTCTCCTTTTTTGTTACTGTTACAAATAATAGTAGACACCAGAAAAAACTAATCATTTTTTCTGCCTAGAAATCTACCATTCTTATTTTAACTTCTCTCAAAAACCACTTTAGTATATCACAAAAAGAGCTTGATTTCTCAAGCCCTTTTCTTCTATTATTTATTCTGCTTTTAAGAGAGGTTCAAAGATGGATACCAGGCCAAAGAAGGCGATGAAGATAAGGGTAATGGTTGCACTAGCTGGTGTTTCCCAATAATAGGAAATAAAGATACCAGAAAGCATGCCAACCAAACCAATACCAATAGCCCAGAAAATGACAGATTTAAAGGTTTGACCTATTTTCATACCAATAGCTGCAGGAAGAATCATGATGGTAGAAACCAAAAGTGATCCTGCTGCTGGAATCATCAGGGCAATCGCTATCCCTGTCACAATATTGAAGAGGAGGGACATGAGACGAACTGGCAAGCCATCCACATGAGCGGTATCCTCGTCAAAGGTCAAAAGATACATAGGACGAATAAAGAGTAGGGTCAAGACCAGTACAATGGCCGCAATAACAAAGAGGGCACGCACCTGCTCAGCGCTAATCGTGATGATAGAACCAAAAAGATAGCTATCCAGACTCATGCTACTGCTACCCGCCTTGTTACTAAGAATAAGAGCCACTGCCAATCCCATTGACATAAGGATAGCCGTCGAAATCTCCATATAATGCTTGTAACTGACCCTGAGATATTCCAAAACCAAAGCGGCAATAACCACAACCACAAGGGTCATCCAAGTGGTTGATTGTCCCAAGAAAATCCCTACAGCCACCCCAGCTAGGGACACGTGACTCAAGGTATCACTCATCAGACTCTGACGACGAAGAATTAAGAAGAGCCCCAAAATTGGCGAAAAGATGCTGATAGCAATCACCGCGAGAATAGCACGTTGCATAAAATCATAGGCTAATAATTCACTAATCATGTCTATGCTCCTCTCCATCCTTTTCATGGACATTGAAACAACGCCAAGGCAATTTCTGGTTACGAACCAGATGAATATTACGGTCTGTGTACTCCTTGACTTCCTCTGGGTCGTGGGTAATCATCAAGACAGACTTGCCATGCTTGTGAGCCGAGTGGTGCATGAGTTCATAGAAAGTATTGGCTGTTCCTGCATCCATACCCGTCGTTGGCTCATCCAAGACAAAGATATCTGGATCTGAGGCAAAAATACGAGCAATAACGGCACGTTGCTTTTGCCCACCTGAGAGACGTCCAATCTGCTTGTGACGATTTTCCCACATACCTACAGACTCAAGGGCACGTTGAACGTGCTCCAAGTCGTGCTTAGTCAAACGACGGAACCAGCCCTTACGAGGATAACGGCCAGACTTCACAAACTCGTAGACCGTGCTTGGAAAACCTGCATTAAAGCTGGCAATTTGCTGGGGAAGATAGGCCATACGAAGCTTTTTACCATCTTTATTGGTTTCAGAGATGGTTACAGTTCCCTTCTTAGGCTTGAGAATTCCTAGGGTAGCCTTAATAAGCGTTGACTTGGCAGCTCCATTCTCCCCAGTTAGGGTTACAAACTCCCCAGAATCCAAATGATAATGAATATTGTCCAGAACGGGCTCCGCATCATACTGGAAGCTCAGTCCTTCAACTGTAATATAGCGCATCTTATTCCTCGATTTTTTCTGCTAATGTTGTCAAGAAACGTCCAATCACCTGACGCTCTTGATTATCAAACTGATCCAATACAGACCGATAAACCCCCAAGGTCTCTTGGTGGTGTTCCTCATGCTCTTGGGCTATGGGTTGAGCTTCTTGTGTCAAGACAAAGTAGGTCACGCGCCCATCATCCTTGTCTTTCTTAGCCTCCAACATGCCCTCTTTGACCAAGGTTTTAACTGCCTTGGTAACAGCAGCTTGGCTGACATTGAGGGTCTTAGCCAACTCAGAATTGGTTTTACGTCCCTCAGACAAAAGCATGAGAATATGCTCCTGGGTATTGGTCAACTTAACCTGACTACGGCACTGACCAATGAGGAGCTCATGCTGATTTTCAGCCTTAAGCAAGATTTGGTTAATCAATTGATTTACTTGTTCTTCTAGTTCTAGCATTGCTTTCTCCATTTACTTAACCAGTTAATTATATCGAAAACACAGAGGTTTTGCAAGGGTGGAGCAAGAAAAAGATTGGTGATGGGCTATCATCACTATCAAGGAAGAATAAAGGTAAAATAAAAACCTAACCAAGCTGGTTAAGTTTTCATCAGATATAGATTTATCGCAAAGTTGCAAAGATTTCTTCGACCTGAGCCACAGACTCGGCACGTGAGACTTCGCCACGAACCTTGGCTGCTCCCGCTGTTCCACGAAGATAGTGTGGCGCAAGACCACGGAATTCACGGACGGCAATCTTCTCACCTTTAAGGTCTACCAAACGTTTGAGGTGGTCTTCAGCGATGTCCAATTTCTTATCAAATGGAAGCTCTGGCAACTCCTCTCCTGTTTCGAAGAAGTGGTTGATTTGCGTGAAAATGTAAGGATTGTTCATAGCTGCACGACCCACCATAACAGCATCTACACCAAGTTCCTCAATCATAAGTTTAGCATCTTGAACGCTACGAACATCACCATTTCCGATAAATGGAATCTTAGTGATAGCCTTAGCAACACGGGCCAAAGTCTCATGATCACAGTGACCTGTGTACATTTGCTCACGAGTACGGCCGTGCATAGCAAGGGCAGAAACACCTGCAGACTCAGCTGCAAGGGCATTTTCTACAGCCAAGTCACTGTCTGACCAACCTGTACGCATCTTAACAGTCAAAGGAATATCAAGTACTGATGTTACTTCCTTGACGATGTGGTAAATCTTGTCTGGATCCTTGAGCCACTTGGCACCCGCTTCATTTTTAACGACCTTATTGACTGGACAACCCATGTTGATATCAACAATATCAGCCTTGGTATTGGTCTGGATAAAGTCGGCTGCACGCTTCAAGCCCTCAGCATCACCACCGAAAAGCTGGATAGACATTGGATGCTCATTCTCATCGATATGAAGCATATGAAGGGTTTTCTCATTGTTATAGAGGAGCCCTTTTTCAGAGATCATCTCCATAACCACGAGACCTGCACCAAATTCCTTGGCAATGGTACGGAAGGCCGAGTTGGTCACACCTGCCATAGGAGCTAGTACTGTACGATGAGGAATCTCCACATTTCCAATCATGAAGGACGAATTAAGTTTAGTCATTGATGAGTTCCTCCAAGTCAGCTTCTGAAAACTCATACTTGGTTTGGCAGAATTGGCAGACGATTTCAGCCCCATGATCCTCGTCTTTCATGGCTTGAAGTTCATCCTTACCAAGCGTCAAGAGGGTATTTTCAAAACGTTCAAGTGAGCAATCACACTCAAAGCTAAGCTCCTCTTCAGACAAACGTTTGAAAGGTTCATCCCCATAAATGGCATTCAAGAGAGCTTCGATATGGTCATCAGACTCCAAAAGCGTTGAAATGGCTGGCATCTCTTGGATGCGTTTTTCGTAACGAGCGATTTCTTCTTCGCTAGCTCCTGGTAAAACCTGAAGCATGAAACCACCAGCAACCTTAACCTTGTCCTCTTCGTCAAGAAGTACATTAAGACCAACAGCAGATGGCGTTTGCTCAGATTCTGTCAAATAGTAGGCAAAGTCTTCACCAATTTCACCAGAAATAAGTGGTGTTGATGACGTGTAAGGATTACCAGTTCCATAATCGATGATTGAGACAAACTGCCCTTGCCCCATAAAAGGCCCCACCAAAACTTCACCAGTCGCTGTTTTCTTGATGTCCACACCAGGATTTTGGATGTAGCCCTTAACATGTCCTTTGGTATCGGCTACAGAGATGATATGACCAAAAGAGCTGTTTCCGATAACCTTAACCGTAATTTTGCTTTCACCTTTTTGGTTAGCAGCCAAGATTTGGTTGGCAATAAGAGTACGCCCCAAGGCAACTGTCGATGATGATAGAGTATTGTGTTTTTCTTGTGCGGTTCTAACAGTTTCCGTGCTATCAAGAACGTAAGCACGGAAAGAACCTGATTCTGAAATTGTTTTAATTAATTTATCCATAGTGATTCTATTATAACACAAAAAAGAGGGTGGAAAAATCGTAAACGCTCGGCGTTTCGCTTCCACACTCTCTATCAAATTACCATGAAAATTCGGATAGTTTTTCCCTCAAACTTGCTATTTTTCTATCATCAAAATGGTGTTTTTGCCTTATTACAGGTGGCAAATTCTCCAAATACTCAATATAGACGCTGACAAGGAGATTATAGTCATTAGTCGTCAAACGCTTGAGTTGACTATGAATGAAGGTAGTTGCCTGATCATACTGTTCATGGATTAACAAGTCGTCAATGTAGTCATTGCCATCAATCGTGTGACCTTTCTCGTCCTCCACCTGACCTAAATCAATATCCAGAGTCTCAAATTTAAAAGCCTTACTGACCACATTAGCTGTCCCTCGAATTTGATTGAGTAGCCAGTCACTGTTATACACTCCCATATTAGTCCCCTCCATTACTTGCTATTCAAATCTATTATATCTTTTTAAATATGTGTTGTAAACGCTTTCTTGCTCTAACAAATAAAAAGGAGGTGACTAAAAATCACCACCTTTTTACAGTCTAATTTAGGCTTCTTCTTTATAATTTTTAGCCTCTGCTTCTGTAGCATAAACAAAATGTCCTGGTCGGATTTCATACATTTGTCTCTTTTCCCCATCATTTTCAATAGAGGAATCATAAATCAAATGTTGACGTTTACGCTCTCTTTCTGGGTCTGGTTCTGGAATGGCAGACAATAAACTCTTTGTATAAGGATGGATCGGATTATGGTAAATCTCATCTGCTGGTCCTACCTCAAGAAGTTTACCCCAATGCATTACACCAATACGATCGGATATATATTTAACCATTGACAAGTCATGTGCAATAAACAAATAAGTTAACCCCTGTTCGTGTTGTAACTTTTGCATCAAATTAACTACTTGTGCTTGAATAGAAACATCTAAAGCAGAGATAGGTTCGTCTGCTACAATAAAATGAGGATTGACCGCTAAAGCACGCGCAATACCAATTCTTTGACGCTGACCACCAGAAAATTCATGAGGATATCTTGATAAGTGATCTTCATTTAATCCCACCAAATTAATAAGTTCTTTAACCTTGGCTTCACGTTCTTCCTTGGATTTAGCCAATTTATGAATATCAATCCCCTCAGCAATAATATCACGAATCTTCATTCGTCCATTAAGACTAGCTTGAGGATCTTGAAAAATCATCTGAGCTGTCTTACGGAAATCATGAAGGTCTTTCCCTTTTAAACTTGATATATCATTACCAGCAAAGGTAACAGTACCCGAATCAATATCATAAAGCTTTAGAATAGAACGCCCAATGGTCGTTTTACCTGAACCAGATTCTCCAACTAGGCCGAAAATTTCGCCCTCATAGATATCAAAGCTAACGTCATCAATGGCCTTAACTTCGTTTGATTTTCCTTTATTAAAAGTTAGAGACACATTTTTTAATTCTACTAACTTCTTACGTTCTTGTGTCATCTTATTTCTCCTTCATCTTTGACCATTTTTCCCATCGTTTCAATATTGGTGAAGGAGGGGTTACTTTAGGAGCTCGTTCATCTAAGAGCCATGTTGCTGCAAAATGCGTATCTGATACTTTAAACATTGGCGGTTCTTCCTGATAATCAATATCTAAAGCAAAGGCATTTCGAGCAGCAAAGGCATCTCCTTTAGGAGGATAAAGTAAGTCTGGGGGAGTTCCTGGAATAGCTTCTAGACTACCAGATTCTGTTTCTGTTGTAGGCATTGAGTTAAGAAGCCCCCACGTGTATGGGTGTTTCGGATTGTAGAAAACCTCATCCACAGTACCATATTCCACAATTTTACCGGCATACATTACCGCTACACGATCAGCCATACCAGCGACAACGCCCAAGTCATGAGTAATAAAAATAATAGATGAATTACGCTCTTCTTGAATTTTTTTCATAAGATGAAGAATTTGTGCTTGAATCGTTACATCTAAGGCTGTCGTAGGCTCATCAGCAATCAAAATTTCAGGATCTGCCGCTAGAGCAATGGCAATTACTGCTCTTTGACGCATTCCTCCTGACCATTGATGAGGATAATCATTTATATGTTCTTCAGCATTAGGTATACCAACATCTTTCATTAATTGTAAAGCCATTTCTAAGGCTTCCTTCTGAGATACCTTGGCATGAAGCATGATAGGCTCAGCAATTTGGTGTCCAATTTTCATAGTAGGGTCAAGGCTGGTCATAGGATCCTGAAAAATCATAGCAATATCATTTCCACGAACTTCAACCCAATCTTGCTCCTTCAAGGTTTGCATATTGCGTCCCTTAAAGGTAATTTCTCCAATTACCTCAGCATTTTTATCTGATAGCCCCATTAGTGTCCTTGTCGTTACAGATTTTCCTGAACCAGACTCACCAACAATCGCTAATGTTTCACCTTTTTTTAAGTCAAAATTAACATCACGAATCGCTTTTACTTCTCCAGCGTAAGTATGAAAATTAACATGGAGATTTTTTACACTTAAAATCGTTTCTTTCGTCATTATTACGCTCCTATTAGTTTTCTTTGTTAGATTTAGGGTCAAATGCATCACGCAAGCCGTCCCCTAAAAGAATGAAGGCAAGAGAGATAAAAACAAGAGCCAAAGCAGGAATAACCACCTGATAAGGGTAGTATTGGAGATTTTCAGACGCATCTGTAATCAACGAACCTAAAGAAGCTGTTGGTGGCTTAACCCCCAAATTGATAGCTGACAGAACTGCTTCATACATAATAGCACTTGGAACTGTCATCATAATTTGAACAATAATGATACCTGAGATATTTGGTAAAACATGTTTAAAAGCTATCTTAAATTTGTTTTCACCCAAAGCGCGTGAGGCTAAAACAAATTCACGTTCTCGATAAGATAAAGTTAAATTGCGTACTTGACGTGCCATAGATGTCCATCCGACAATGGCAATGGATATAATGATTGACATTACACCATTACCCAAGAGAAGTCCTAACATAGTTACTATGACCAAATTAGGGATAGATGAGATGACCTCAATAACACGTTGCATGAAGAGGTCAATTTTCCCACCCAAGAACCCTGACACCAGACCATAGGTCACTCCAATAATCAAATCAATCAAGGTCGCAACAATGGCAATCAAGAGAGAGATACGTATACCAACAATCACACGTTTCGCTAAGCTACGTCCTAGATTATCAGTTCCTAAAATAAATTTATCACCTTTTGGAACAGATTGGTCAGAATACACATCATTAGGTTCCGTATTGCCTGAAAACACGATACTACCATTCCAGAATGGTAAACTATCTGATATTTTTGGGGGTAAATTACGATATGTCTTAACTTCATCACCATTAAAACTATTAGCATCCTTGGCTTTAACAAAGAAATTTGATCCAATTGAAAAGACCAACAGAATCGCTAAAAACCAAAGTGATATGGTCGCCAATTTATTTTTTTTCAGACGTCTCCAAGCATCTTGCGTAAAAGAGAGAGTCGGTTTTTCAATTTTTTCTTGTGATTCAGTATTTCCAGCACCAACAAGTTTGAATAGTTGTTTTTCTTCCATGATACTCTCCTTACTTCAGACGGACACGTGGATCCACAAAACTAGTAATGATATCTGTCAATAGGATAGCTACCATAAGCATAACGGCATAAACAATAGTGGTTCCCATAATGACAGGATAATCTTTTGTTGGAATAGAGGTAACAAACTGTTGGCCAATCCCAGGAATTGAGAAAATCTGCTCTATGAGTGCTGAACCTGTTAGGATATTAGCTGCCATTGGACCGATTAAGGTAAGAACAGGAATCATTGAATTGCGATAAGCATGTCTATTACTAATTTGACGAGCTGTTAAGCCCTTGGCCCTAGCTAGTTGAATAAAATCAGTATTCATAGTTTCAATCATTTCACTACGGAAAAAACGTGTAACTTGAGCAAATACTGGAATAGCAAGAGCTAAAGTAGGTAAAATAGTTTGGCTAAATGAACCCCACCCAGATAAAGGAAGAACTCCCCACTTAAATCCGAGATAATCCAAAAGCAAAAGACCAATAATAAATGAAGGTACTGAAATACCGAGTGTTGATAGCACGCTCAAGATATTATCAATCCAATTATTTTTATTACGCGCTGACACTGCTCCTACAAAAAGACCAGCCAACACCCCAACAACAAGGGCTTGAATACCCAGTTGCGCTGAAACTGCCAAACGCTGACTAATCATCATGCTAACAGGCTGATTAGCAGACTGATAGCTTGTTCCTAAATCACCGTGCAGTACATTCCAAAGATATTGCAAATACTGTTGCCATACAGGCTTATCTAACCCATATTGCTTATTCATAACCGCAATCATATCATTCGTTAATTTGGGATTATTGAATGGTGACCCCGGCATAACTTGCATTAGGAAGAAAGATAGAGTGACAACCACCCATAAGGTAACTAGCAATATAGCTATCCTTTTCAATAAATATTTCGTCATAAAATTTCCTTTATCTAACAACGAAAGAAGCTGGGACTAAAGCCGCCAGCTTCTTAGTTCATTTTGTGATAAACGTACATACAGTAGCTGATGAATGTTCTACTTTACTCTGTCATTATAATGATAGCAACTATTTATCTTTATAAGCATAGGTGAAGTCAACATCAAGACCAGTTGAGTTACGTACAAGTCCTTTGATTGAAGGATTTTGCAAACCTTTTGTAAATCGGAAGTAAATCGGATTATACATTGCTTCATCATAAAGTGCTTTTTCAGCAGTTTTATAATCATTTGCAGCAGCTGTTGGATCTAATGCATCAGTTGAAAGTGCTTTTTCATAGGCTGCATCATATGTAGAGCTATTTGCCTTACCATAGTTATAAGCTGAATTTGAAGTGAACAAGCCATAGAATGTTGATCCTTCTGGATAGTCACCACCCCAAGAGACAAGAGCAACATCAAAGTTTTGATTCTTGGTATCTTCAAGACGTTGTTTGAATGTCACAAATTTTTCTTCAACAGTCAAACCAGGAAGAGCTTTTTCCCAAGTTTCCTTAATATAATCAACTGCAGCTTTAGAAACAGGGGAATCTGAATCTGCTGTAATTGTCAATTTCAAGTCACTTAAACCAGCTTCAGCAAGACCTTCTTTAAAGAGCTTAGCTGCTTCTTCCTTGTTATAGCTATAGCCAGGTGCTACATATTTAGATAAATCAGTACCATCAGGTAATTTTTCCAATCCAGTAGGTACAAGACTAGTTGCTGGAACTGAACCTGTATCAACCGCAGCTTCGACAATACCTTTACGATCAGTAGCAAGGTTGAGGGCTTGACGGATTTTAAGATTATCTAGACCTTTAACTTTGCCAGTTTCATTATAGGTCATATAACTTGTTGTTGCTTCTGGAACTGTAACAACATCTTTATTCTTTTTATTAGAATTAAAAATTGCTGACGTACTTGAAATGCTTGCAAAGTCAAGTTGACCTTGTTTATACATTTGAACGGCTGTATCAGGTTTCTTAACCGTTTGAATATTGATTGTCTTTGTTTTGACGTGCTTAGCATCCCAATAATTGTCATTTTTGACAAGTTTAAAGCTACCACTTGTACCATTCCAATTTTCAACTTTAAAAGGTCCAGAATAAATTTGTTTATCAGACTTCGTTCCATATTGTTTTCCAGTCTTTTCTACAAATTCCTTATGTTGCGGAACAAAATTTGAGAATGACAAAAGACTCTTAAATTGTGGAGAAGGATTTGACAAGGTAAAGATAACTTTATTACCCTCAGCCTTAACACCCAACTCTTCAACACTCTTCTTACCAGCAATAATATCTGCAGCATTAACAAGGTGAGAATCTGAAGCGAGGTAAGCATATTCAGAAGCTGTAGCAGGATCAACCATACGTTGCCAAGTATAGACAAAGTCCTCAGCAGTAAGTTTAGTACCATCTGAATACTTCAAGTCATCTCTAAGAGTAGCTGTATAAGTCAAACCATCGGCCGACACATCAACCTTTTCAGCCAAATCAGGTTGCAACTTACCATTTTTATCAACACGGAGCAAGTTGCTTTCTGAATTCCCAATCGCCAAGGCCGAATAGTGGTCTGTATTTTTAGAAACATCAAGTGTCAATATTTCAGTAGGTGTGTACCAGTTAATTTCATCTTTACTTGAGGTTGATTTTGAACCACAAGCAGCAAGAAGTGTTGCAGAAGCCAAAGCAATTACTCCAGTAGCTACAATACTTTTAAAGTTACGTTTCTTAATCATGTTTATAAGAAACCTCCTCCAATAAAAA
>NZ_KV831722.1:0-39223 GCF_001837205.1 Streptococcus sp. HMSC064D12 | reverse complement strand
AAAAATTTACTTTCGTGTATAATTATACCTTAAAACATTCTAAAGTAAAGACCTAATTCTGAATAATTCGACAATTCAGTTATGTTTGCCTCTAAAAAGACTATAAATATCCAAAAATTGTGCATCTATAGCTCTTCTTTCACAATGCTATAGAATTTTTACAATCAATCCAAACAAAAAGGCTAAGATGCATATCTTAACCTTATAGTATTTTGGACTAATTCTCAGTTTACTTTGTATTTATACACAAGCTTATTTTTACCCAACTGATCCTTCCATTTCATAACTAATCAAGCGGTTAAGCTCAACAGCATACTCCATTGGAAGTTCTTTGGTAAATGGTTCCACAAATCCCATGACAATCATTTCAGTTGCTTCTTGTTCTGAAAGTCCACGGCTCATGAGGTAGTAGAGTTGCTCTTCAGAAATCTTAGAAACTTTAGCTTCGTGTTCAAGAGCAACTTGTGAGTTGTGAATTTCATTAAATGGAATCGTATCTGACTTAGATAAATCATCCATCAAGATCGTATCACATTCAATGTGGGAACCAGATTTCTTAGAGTCCTTATTGAAAGTTACTTGGCCACGATAGTCAACCTTACCACCATTACGGGCGATTGATTTAGAGACAATAGATGATGATGTATGTGGCGCATTATGAATCATCTTAGCTCCTGTATCCTGGTGCTGACCAGCATTGGCAAAAGCTATAGAAAGCATAGTCCCACGTGCACCTTCACCATCTAGGTAAACCGAAGGGTACTTCATTGTTTTCTTAGCACCAAGGTTACCGTCAATCCACTCAACCGTAGCATTTTTCTTAGCAGTGGCACGTTTGGTTACCAAATTATAGACGCTATCTGACCAGTTTTGAATGGTTGAATAACGCATATAAGCTCCTTCAAGTGCAAAGATTTCAACGATGGCTGCATGAAGACTGGCTGAAGTATAGGTTGGTGCCGTACAGCCTTCCACATAGTGAACGCTGGCACCTTCATCAACGATGATAAGGGTACGTTCAAACTGGGCAGTTGCTTCATTGTTAATACGGAAGTAGGTTTGAAGCGGAATATCCACCTTGACGCCTTTAGGTACATAAATAAAGGTACCGCCTGACCAGAAGGCAGAGTTAAGGGCCGCAAATTTATTGTCTGTTGGTGGAACCAGTTTTGAGAAGTACTTCTTGAAGAGTTCTGGGTACTCTTTAAGAGCTGAGTCCGTATCTGTAAAGATAATACCCAACTTGTCATACTCTTCTTTCATGTTGTGGTAAACCACTTCTGATTCATACTGAGCTGAAGCCCCTGCCAGGTAAGCACGTTCAGCTTCGGGGATACCAATACGTTCAAAGGTTTCCTTGATTTTTTCAGGTACATCTTCCCAGTCACGAGCAGGTCGGTCTGACGCTTTTTGGAAATATGTCAAGTCATCGAAGTCGATTTCCGAAAGATCTGGCCCCCACTCTTGCATAGGCATTTTCTTAAAGGTTTCTAGTGATTTCAAGCGGAATTCAAGCATCCACTCAGGCTCCCCTTTTTCAGCAGACATGGCACGGACCACATCTTCACTGATTCCTTTTCCTGTTGAAAAGACTGGTGTCACATCATCATGGAAACCATATTTATATTCCCCCAAATCAATGGGTTTTGGTTCTACTTTTTCATTTGTTTCAGTCATAGTATTTTCCTTTATTAAAGGTTTGATTCGTTTTCCTTTTTACTTGGGCAAGGAGACTAACTGCTCCTTGACTTCCTAAAGCTCGCTTCTCTCTATGGCTTTTTTGAGCGCATTCCAAGAGAGTGTTGCACATTTGATACGTTGTGGAAATTTAGAAACCCCCGCCAAAAGCTTAGCTTCACCTAATTTACCTGTAGCGATGTCATGTTTTCCTTGAATCATAAGAGAGAAAATCTCCGCTAGTTCCAAAGCCTCTGCCTTGGTTTTTCCAATAACTGCATCCGTCATCATACTTGATGAAGCTGTAGAAATAGTACAACCATCACCAGCAAAGGCAATGTCTTCAATCACGTCACCATCAAATTTAACTGACAGATTGATAACATCTCCACAAGTCGGATTATTCAGTTGAAGTTGCTCCACATCTGGTAGGACACCATGATGGTGAGGGCTCTTAGAGTGATCGGCCACAACAGCCATATATAAACTATCTAGTCTAGAGAGTGCCATTGAAAAACTCCTTCGTCGCAAGAATTGCCTCCACAAGCTTGTCGCAATCCTCTTTAGTATTGTAAATATAGAAACTTGCTCGGGCAGCTGATGAGATTCCTAAATGATTAATTAAAGGCTGAGCACAGTGGTGACCCGCACGCACTGCCACTCCTTCATAATCAAGAGCTGTCGCCACATCATGAGGGTGAAGCCCATCAATATTAAAGGCAATAACACCTGCATGCTGGCTAGGATCTTCTGGACCGTAGACTGTCAGACCATCAATCGCCTGAAGCTTAGGCAAAACATAGTCTACCAATTCTTGCTCGTAAGCATGAATATTTTCCATGCCTAAAGCAGAGAGGTAGTCCACAGCAGCTCCAAGAGCAATAGCCCCCGCAATGTTAGGTGTACCAGCCTCAAATTTCCAAGGCAATTCCTTCCAAGTGGCTTCTTGTTCATAAACAAAATCAATCATCTCACCACCGAATTCAATCGGATTCATCTGGTTAAGAATCTCTTCCTTGCCATAAAGAACCCCAATCCCTGTTGGACCTAACATCTTATGGCCAGAAAGGGTGAAGAAATCACAATCCAAATCCTGAACATCAATGGCCATGTGAGGCGCCGATTGGGCACCATCCACCACCATATAGGCACCAACTTGGTGGGCAAGCTTGGCAATTTCTTTGACAGGATTGATGCAGCCTAAAACGTTAGAGACCTGAGCTAGACTGACAAATTTTGTCTTTTCAGTAATCTTGTTGGCCAAATCTTCCATATCCAATTGGCCATCTTTCAAGTAGGCATAAACAAGTTTAGCCCCTGTCTTCTTACAAGCTTCCTGCCAAGGAATGATATTCGAGTGGTGTTCCATAATTGAAATAACTACCTCATCTCCTGGCTCAAGAACCTGCTCTGCAAAACGACCAACCCAGTTAAGACCAGTTGTCGTTCCACGTGTAAAGAGGACCTCTTTGGTTGATTTAGCATTGATAAACTGACGAAGCTTTTCACGACTAACTTCGTAAGCAGCTGTTGCACGCTCAGCCAAAGTGTGCACACCACGGTGAACATTGGCATTGTCCTCATGATAGTAGGCCATGAGAGTGTCCAAAACTACTTGAGGCTTCTGAGTCGTTGCTGCATTATCCAAGTATGCCAAAGGTTCATCATTAACTACCTGATCTAAAATGGCAAAATCTTGTCGAATCTTATAGGCATCTAAAGCTGACATCTTATCTCCCTATCTAGATATACCATAGGTTAGACTATCTGAGTCGATAGTTTCTAACGTTTGTTTAGTTTTGTATCAGTTACAGAAATCATTTCATCGCGTACTTCCTTAACTGGGATTTCAGTAATAACTGCTCCCAAGAAACCGCGGATAACCAAACGTTCTGCAGTGTCTTGATCAAGTCCACGACTCATGAGGTAATACATATCCTCTGGATCCACCTGACCGATTGAAGCGGCATGTCCTGCTGTAACTTCATTTTCGTCAATCAAGAGGATTGGGTTGGCGTCTGAACGTGCCTTGTCTGAAAGCATAAGCACACGGCTTTCTTGTTGTGCATCAGCACCCTTAGCACCTTTGACAATGTGGCCAATACCATTGAAAGTCAAAGTACCACGTTCCAAAATAACACCATGTTGTAGGATATGTCCCACAGAGTTGTTACCGTAGTTAGTCACACGAGTATCAATTCCTTGAACCTGACGCCCTGATGAAAGACCAATAACTTTGAGGTTGGCATGACTTCCATTGCCAATCAAGTCACTATCAAAGTCAGCAATAACATTGCCTTCGTTCATGATCCCGAGAGCCCAGTCAATGCTGGCATCACGACCGATACGACCACGACGACTAATATAAGTTGTGACGTTTTCACCCAAACGGTCAATAGCCGCAAACTTAACTTGTGCACCATCTTGAGCAATGACTTCAACCGAAATGTTGGCACTAGCTTTTTCAGTCGCTTCACCTAGCGTTTCAAAACGCTCAAGGTAAGTCAATTTACTGTTTTTACCAGCTACGATCAAAACGTGTTTGTTAAATGGAACATTTGAAGTTCCATCTTGGTAAAAATAGCTTTCAACTGGCAAGTCAATTTCAACATTATCTGGTACATAAAGGACTGCTGCACTATTGAAATAAGCATAGTTATAAGCTGCCAATTTGTCCTCATCGTAGGCCACAGCCTTACCAAAGAAGGCTTCAACGACTTCTGGGATTTCCTCAAGAGCAGTCGTAAGATCTGTAAAGACCACACCTTGGCTAATCAAGTCAGCTGGCAATTGTTCAAGAACAGTATTTGTTCCTACTTGGACCAATTTAGGGTTGTTTCCAAGCGCTGTAAAATCAGGCACATTTGCTGATGGTTCATTTTCAGTAATCGTTCCATCACCGAGATTCCAACGGTGGAATTTAACACACTCAATTTTTGGAAGAGCCAAACTTTCAAGCTTATCAAAGGCTGCTTGACGAAGGTCTTGCAACCAAAGTAGCTCTGCTTTTGCTTGTGAAAAAGCGATAATAGATTCTTTTGACATAGGTTACTCCTTTTCTAGTTATTTCGAGTAACAGACTTACGCTTCTTCGTGGTACTCGTAACCGAGCTCTTCAGCGATTTTCGCATAACCTTCTTGCTCAAGACGAGCAGCCAATTCAGGACCGCCTGAAAGAACCACTTTACCTTCCATCATTACGTGTACGACATCTGGAGTGATATAGTTCAAGAGACGTTGGTAGTGAGTGATAATCATAGCACCGAAGCCTTCGCCACGCATAGCGTTAACCCCTTTTGAAACCACTTTAAGGGCATCGATATCAAGACCTGAGTCAATCTCATCGAGAAGAGCAAACTTAGGTTCCAACATGAGCAATTGAAGGATTTCGTTACGTTTTTTCTCACCACCTGAGAAACCTTCATTAAGGTAACGCTCAGCCATTTCTTCACGCATACCTAGCAATTCCATCTTTTCATCCAATTTAGTAATGAAATTAAGAACAGAAATCTTTTCGTCATCTTCTTTACCAGCGTTCATAGCTGCACGGATGAACTCAGCATTTGTGATCCCTGGGATTTCAGCTGGGTATTGCATAGCAAGGAAAAGACCTAGGCGTGCACGTTCGTCAACTTCCAAGTCAAGGATGCTTTCACCATCAAAAAGGATGTCCCCTTCTGTGATTTCATAGTTTGGGTTACCCATAATAGCAGCTGAGAGGGTAGATTTACCAGTTCCGTTAGGACCCATGATAGCAGCAATCTCACCAGTTTTAAGAGTCAAATTAAGACCCTTCAAGATTTCTTTATCTTCAACAGAAACATGAAGATTTTTGATTTCAAGTACAGACATTGTATACTCCTTTTTCATATATACAGCGAGCACTTGCTCGCTAAATTGCATTATTTTTTCGAAAATAGTCTTGCTATTTTCTGGAAAATAAAAAGAGAACTTCCATTTTCCTTAATTAGAGTCATTATAACAAAAAAGCCATTACTTGGCTTTTCAAATGTTTAATTTTTTCGCCCTTGCTTCCATTTTAACATGGTTGCTTGGCGATAATCACTATTCCCGATAAATTTCAGAAGGTTGAAGAGTGGTGTTCGACCAACGCCCCAAATCTCAAGCCCTTCAATCAGAATTTCCATTCCCAAAATCAAACTCAAGAGCAAGAGAATACCACCGAGACGGCTAGAAACGTTTAACAGGAGGGCAATCAATGAAAAGAGGATAGCGATGGCATAAACCACCAGAACCGCTCCTCGATGAGTGAAGCCCATAGCTAGAAGGCGATGATGCAAGTGCATCTTGTCAGCCTCCATGGCTGGGCGCCCTGACAATTTACGGCGGACAATAGCTACCACTGTGTCAACAATAGGCACTCCAAGGATAATAACAGGTGACAAAATAGCCACTGCAGTTGCATTTTTCAATCCTTGCAATGACAAGACACCAATCATAAAGCCAATAAAGAGCGCCCCCGTATCACCTAGATAGATAATCGCTGGATGATAATTGTAAGGGAAGAAGCCCACAATGGCAGCCACCAAGACAAAGATAGTCATGGTCAAGAAAATATCAGTATCATAGAGGAAGAAATAAGAGATCACCCCCATAGTCATAAGGGAAATGATGGAAACGCCTCCAACCAAGCCGTCCAAACCGTCAATCAGATTAATGGCATTGGTGATGGCCACAATCCATAACACCGTTAAAATCAAGGTCAAGACCGGCCCAAAATGAATCATGGGACCACCAAATGGAATCTTAAAGCTATCAAATCGGAAGTCTGTAAAAGCCCAAACGATGACAGCTCCAATAACAATACCAAGCATCTTAGGTAGAGGCTTTAATTCCAAGATATCATCAATGAAGCCAGTCAGAGCTACGACAGATCCTCCCACAACAACCGGCAAAATGTACCTGACGTAGGAAACATGCCAAATATCCTTATGGATAATCATAGGCATAAAGACCAAGGTCGCTAGTACAAAGGCCAACAAAATAGCTAGACCACCAGCACTGGGCATAGGCTTTTTATTGATACGTCTTGCATTGGGATTGTCAACAGCTCCGACACGTAAGGCCAAAGAACGTACCAAAGGGGTCGCTACAATGGCAATCAAAAAGGTCCCAATCAAAACGAATATATAGTTAATGGTCCAAGGCATGTCTTAGCTCCATTTCGTTGCTTGTAGTACCGGTAAAGCATCATCTTCCATCAAGATTGTTGCATGCTCTTGTAGGTAGGCACGTGTTCGGTCTGCCACATTCGCATATTCAAGAAAACGCGCATACATATTGTTCGCGTAATAATCAGGCTCATCAGCCAAGTAAAGAAGGATCGTCATGTAGTAGACATCCCCAAGTTTATAAAGCTCAGAACCTTCAACAGGTACATCCTTCAAACCTTGCGTAAAAGTCACCACTTGATCAAAATCAGAGAAGGCCAAGACATAGTGGGTATAGTCTTCACGAATATTTTCTTCAGCCACTTCCTTAGTAGGCTCTGTCATAGCTTTATCAACCTCTTCCAAGGTCTTTTCAAGCTCTTCAAGCTTATGGTGTGCTTCGATGTCACCCTTGTCCATAAAATTACCCTCAAGGGCCTTTAGGAACTCTTCTGGAGAAAGCCCTGAGTAGTCATCCATATCTGACAAATCATTGAAATCAAGGTCTTCCTTAAGATCTGATTTAGTCACAAAGACATCCACACGATCCTTGCGTGGCGTGACACGGAAGCTCAGCATCCCACTATTTTTAAAGTTATCAGGCAAGTCCAACTCATCCATGACAGTATAGAAAAATTCCTCTGTTTTTTCCTGGGGAATCAAGAAATCTTTCAATTCCATACCATGTTCTTCAAGATCTTCCATGGTAATCATGATTTTTAGAGTTGTCTCGCTTATTTGTTTCATTTCCATATGTAAAAAACCTCGCACGAGTAGTTATTTCATTATACTAGAAAAGCCAAGAGATAGCAATTTCTGAACAAGTTTGAGTCTCATTTAGGAAAGGTTTTCTAAAAACTTCTTAATGCTATCAAGACCTTGTATTTCACCATTTATACCTGTCATCTATCCTAGATTGGAGTATAATAAAAGTGAAGATATACATGGAGGTGATGACCATGACTGCCTATAAAAAAGGGTGGCTGCGAGCTAGCATTGCTGGAGGAATAACGAGTTTATTAACACTCTTTCTCTACTTGTCGGGGCAACCTCATCAAGTAAACAAATCTACCTTTCTTACGGGGCTAATCGTAGCCATCATACTAGCAACTGCTCCCATTTACGACGATAACCGTTTATCGCTCAAACAGCAATCACTTCTGCACTTCTCTATCATGTGTGTTACCATCCTTCCAATTCTCTGTTTATCCGGATGGTATCCCTTGCATAATGTCGTGGACTTCTTGAAAATCCTAGCTAGTTTCTTAACTTGTGGACTGGTCCTATGGTTGCTAGCTTACCTTATCTTTGGAAAACTTATCCACAAATGATCTCTAAACCAGCTGAAAAGTAATTATCCGAAAATAAGTTTGACAGCTCCATAGAGAAGCACAATAATACCAAGCACGATACGGTATTTTCCGAAAACTGTGAAATCATGTTTCTTAATATAATTCATCAAGAAGCGAATCACGAACAAGCTGACAACAAAGGCTGTCACACTAGCTACCAAGAGAATAGCCACTTGTCCACCTGTCAAGGTATTCCCGTCAATGAAATACTTAACCGCCTTAAGGCCACTATAACCAAACATGGTTGGAATACCAAGGAAGAAGGTAAAGTCAGCAGCTACGCTACGACTAGTACCAACGATGATACCCCCAAGAATAGTAGCACCTGAACGGCTTGTCCCTGGAATGATACTCAAGACTTGGAAAAGACCAATATAGAAAGCTGTCTTGTAAGACATACGTGCCAAATCCGTTACCTTAGGTTCTACACGTCGATTGCGGTCCTCAATCCAAATAAAGGCAATCCCGTAGACTACCAACATGATAGCTACTACAAAGAAATTACTGAGATGGGCCTCCATCCAGTCATCTAAAAGAAGACCAAAGAAGGCTGAAGGAATACAGGCAATGACCACCTTGAGCCAAAGTTGCCAAGTCAATTGCACTTCACGTGCTGTCTTACCAGGTTGGAAGGGATTCAAACGTTTAAAGTAAATGACCATAACCGCAAGAATAGCACCAAGTTGGATAACGATATTAAACATATCGATGAAATCTTTACTTTGTCTCAAGTTCAAGAATTCATTCACCAAAATCAAGTGACCTGTAGATGAAATCGGTAGCCACTCAGTGATACCTTCGACAATCCCAAGAAAGACTGCTTTTAGTAATTCAATAATAAATTGTGCCGTTTGCATAATTATCTCCGTTTTAAAATGCTAGCCTCATCACACCAAAAATGATCAAGGCTCCAAATCGTCCTTCCTATTATATCAAATTACAACTTGTATTTGAAGACAATCTTGGTATAGAGATTGTTTTTCTAATCCCAACTTATTGTCATTAATCCTAATTTCCTGTAAAATAGTAAGGTATGACATTTTTATAGGAGACATTGTTTCAATGAAAAAAATTATTGTAGCCTGCTTTGCAGCGCTCCTCCTCGTTTTTGGTGGGGTATCAAGCGCTCAAGCAGACGAGTATCTCCGTGTCGGTATGGAGGCTGCCTATGCACCTTTCAACTGGACGCAGGACGATAACTCAAACGGAGCCGTTCCAATCGAAGGTACCAAACAGTATGCCAACGGTTATGACGTGCAAATCGCTAAAAAAATCGCTGAAGCTCAAGGCAAGAAACCCTTGGTAGTCAAAACAGCTTGGACAGGTTTGATTCCTGCCCTCACTTCCGGCAAAATCGATATGATCATCGCAGGTATGAGCCCAACAGCTGAACGTCGTCAAGAAATCGACTTTTCAGACAGCTACTACCGAAGCGAACCTGTCATGGTTGTCAGCTCAGACGGTGATTATGCCAACGCTAAGAGTCTCAAAGACTTCAAGGATGCTAAAATCACAGCTCAACAAGGGGTTTATCTCTATAATTTGATTGACCAAATCCCAGGTGTCAGCAAACAAACGGCTATGGGAGACTTTGGGGCTATGCGCCAAGCCCTTGCATCAGGTATCATCGATGGTTATGTTTCAGAGCGTCCTGAAGCAAAAACTGCCGAAGAAGCTAGCTCAAAATATAAGATGATTACGCTTAAAGATGGTGGTTTCCAGGTTTCAGACGATGACGTCTCCTTGGCCGTCGGTCTTCGCAAAGGAGACAGCCAGCAAATGGAACAAGTCAATAAGGTCCTTGCTGGAATCAGCCAAGAGGAACGTGTTAAACTGATGGATCACATCATTGACATCCAACCTGCAGATAAGACTGATGAGGCTAAAAAAGGAAACTTCTTTAGTCAGATGAGCAATATCATCGCTAAGAACTGGCCACAATTCTTACGTGGTACAGGAATTACCCTTCTTATCTCAATTATCGGTACAGTTGTGGGTACTTTCATCGGTCTTATGATTGGTGTTTACCGCACAGCTCCTAAGGCTACTAATAAATTTGTAGCCTTGCTCCAAAAACTCTTCGGTTGGGTGCTTAATGTCTATATCGAAGTTTTCCGTGGTACGCCAATGATTGTACAATCTATGGTTATCTACTACGGTACTGCCCAGGCCTTTGGTATCAATATTGACCGTACCCTAGCAGCTGTCTTCATCGTTTCTATCAACACCGGAGCCTACATGAGTGAAATCGTTCGTGGTGGTATCTTCGCCGTAGATAAAGGACAATTTGAAGCTGCAACTGCTCTTGGATTTACCCACGGTCAAACCATGCGTAAGATTGTTCTTCCACAGGTTATCCGTAACATCTTGCCAGCTACTGGTAATGAGTTCGTTATCAATATCAAGGATACCTCTGTTTTGAACGTTATCTCTGTTGTGGAACTTTACTTCGCAGGTAACACTGTCGCAAGCCAAACTTATCAATACTTCCAAACATTCTTTGTTATCGCAGCAATCTACTTTGTCCTTACCTTCACAGTGACACGCATCTTGCGTTATGTAGAACGCCGTTTGGATCAAGATACTTACACACAAGGAGGGGTTCACTAATGACTGAGACGATTTTAGAAATTAAAAACCTCAAAAAATCATACGGAAAAAATGAAGTCCTCAAAGATATCTCCCTCAGTGTCAAAAAGGGTGAGGTTATCTCAATTATTGGTTCTTCAGGTTCAGGGAAATCAACCTTCCTTCGCTCTATTAACCTACTCGAATCACCTTCAGGTGGTGAAATCCTCTATCATGGAGACAACGTCCTTGAAAAAGGTTACGACCTCACTACCTATCGTGAAAGACTCGGTATGGTTTTCCAATCCTTCAACCTCTTTGAAAACCTTAATGTCTTGGAAAATGCTATCGTAGCTCAAACAACTGTTCTCAAACGTGACCGTAAAGAAGCTGAAAGCATCGCCAAAGCTAACTTGGAGAAAGTTGGTATGGGGGAACAATACTGGAAAGCTAAACCAAAACAACTTTCAGGGGGACAAAAACAACGTGTAGCAATCGCTCGTGCCCTCTCTGTTGATCCAGAAGCCATCCTCTTTGACGAACCAACTTCAGCCCTTGACCCAGAAATGGTAGGGGAAGTACTCAAGACTATGCAGGAGCTATCCGAAACTGGTTTGACCATGATTATCGTTACCCATGAAATGGAGTTCGCACGTGATGTTTCAGACCGTGTCATCTTCATGGATAAAGGGGTAATCGCTGAACAAGGTAGCCCAGAACAAATCTTTGAAAATCCTAAAGAAGAACGTACTAAGGAATTCCTTAAACGTTTCTTGGGTTAAATACGAAAAAGTTAAGGTTTCGACCTTAACTTTTTTAGATTCTCAGGCATATAAAAAAAACGGCAGTTGCCGTTTTTTTATTATGATTAGTTACGACGTGTACGTCTGTCAACGAAACCAAGGAAGGCCAATAGTGTCATGAAGAGACCTACAAGACTGAATCCTGCTGTAGTTGACTCACCTGTTTCTGGCAAGCTGTCTGCTTCTTGTACAGGAGCTTGTTTCTCAGCTTTTGTTTGACCATAATTTACAGGAACCTGAGCTACAGTTTGAGCTGCTTGTTCTTGTGTTGTGAAAGCAATAACCTTACCATCTACATCGTAAACAGGTACTGGTGTAAGACCTTTAGATGTAATGTTAGCATACTCTTTAGCCAATTGTGTTTGAAGCTCTTTGTCTGCCTTAGCTTTCATGTAGTTATCGAAGGCTGTTTGAACAGTTGTGTATTCGCTCGTTAATTTATCACGTTTAGCAGACAATTCAACAAGTTTCGCACGTTCAGTTGAAAGAGCACCTTTGGCTGCAGTAAATTTAGCAAAGGCTGTTGCACGTTCTGCTTTAGCCTTAGCCAGGTTACCTGAAGCATTTGTAAGGGCTGCTAGACGGTTCTTAGCAGCAGTCAAAGCTTGGTTAGCTTGTGTCAATGCTACTTGTTTCTTAGCAGTATCTTGCTTAGCAGCGTTGTATGCATTTGTCAAACGTTGCAAGGTTGCAGAGCTTGTCGCAAGTTTAGCTTTAGCTGTTTGAAGCTCTGCTTGTTTTTCATCAAGAGTTGCTTGAGCTTTGCTAAGGGCTGCTGCTTTTTCTTGTGCGTTAGCATTAAGGTTTTCAACTGCAGCGTTAGCTTTTTCCAATTCTGATTTAGCAGTTGCAAGGGCTGCTTGTTTTTCAGAAAGGTTATTCTGAGCAGCTGCCAACTTGCTTGCAGTCGCTTTAAGAGCTGCAAGTTCTGACTGAGTATTCTTAAGCTTAAGAGTTGCTGACTCAGAAGCCGCTTTCTTGCTAGCCAAGTCACTTTGAGCTTGAGCGTTAGCTTGCTTAGCAGCTTCATAAGCTGCTTTTGCAGCAGCAAGATTTGCATTTGAAGATGATTGAGATTGGTTACCTTCATATGGGTTAGCAATCTTAGTTGTGTCAAAGCTACTATCAGAAGCGATAGAATTTTTATTGACATTGTTTACGTGAACGTTAAAGGCACCGGCAACAACACTGATGTCTGTTCCAATGTAAGACTCACCACCATCTGCTGTAAGTCCAGAGATAGAACGAGCATGGTTCCACTCATTACCGTTAAACATGAAGTCAAGCATAGCTTCATAGACATATTTCTTAATGTCGTTAAGAGTAAATGGTCCTGTCAAACCTTGCCATGTATTAAGGTTTTCACCAATACTTACACTATTAAATGACTTACCAGCACGGTCAAGGGCGGCACTATCATGTCGTTTATGGGTAATAGCTTCCCAACCCCAGTTATCTGCTACATAACCGTCTGAAACACGGTCAGCCGCAAGAACACTACCTTTTGAAACAGATGTTTGAGTTGTACCAAAGGCTGTACGAATTTGGTTAATCAAACTTGAAGCATACAATGACAAATCTGTAATTTGAGCTTCACTAAGGTTATTCAAATCACTAATTTTAACATTTTTATCCGCTTCATTATCTTGATAACTATTGTTACCACGATCACGTTTATTAACGTTCTTCAAGACTTGTTCAGCTTGAGCTTTTTCTGCTGCTGTCACTGTTTTAGACTCATGAATCTTAAGAGCATTGACATACTCTTGTGACACTGAGAATTTTTGACGAACATTAGCTGTTGAAGTTGTTGAAGATTCTGCTTTTTTCTTAGTTGCTTCAGCGGCTGCAAGTGCGGCTGCCTTTTCATTAGCTACTGTTTGAGCAGTCTCATAAGCTGCTTTAGCTTGGTTTGCTGCATTTTGATCTGCAGTCAATTGCCCTTCTTTAGCTGAAATAGCAGTGGCTTTTTCTTTATCAGCTACCTGAGCGGCTGCCAATTCTTCTTGAGCTTTTTTCTCAGCTGCTGTTGCAGCATCAAAAGCTGATCGTGCTTTAGCTTGGTTAGAAGCTGCCTCAGAAGCGCTAGAACCATTAAGAGCTGCTTTAGCGGCATCTACTGATTTTTGAGCATTAGCAACTTCACTAGCTTTAGCATTGACATTAGCTTGATCTGTATTAACGACAGCTTGCTGTTTGTCTGCTGCATCTTTGGCAGTTTTTTCTGCTGATTGAGCTGTTTCAACTGCTGACTTAGCTTCCTTAGCTGCATTTTCAGCAGTAGTTACTTGACCTTGAGCGGCAGCAATAGTTTCTGGACTTGCTTCATCGGCTGCTGTTTGTGCCTTTTGCAAGTTAGCATCTGCTGTCGCTAGGTTTGCTTGAGCCTGGTTTGCAGCTGCTTCATGATTAGCAACAACTGACTCTTGTTGCGATACTGCTTGATTTGCAGCGCTGGCTTGTTCTCTAGCCGCTTCGACTTGGGCTTGAGTTGGGACAGCTTGTGTAGCTGTCGATGATACTGATGCTGTTGTTGAGGCTTGATCGTTTGTCGTTACCTCATCAGCTTTAGCAACTGTAGCAGAAACTGCAAGTGCTGCAATTCCAGCTGTCGCCAAAACCTTTTTATTCATAAGACGAACTCCTTTTTATGTTAAAAATTCACTACTATATAATAACATTTTAATAATCCTGAAACAAGATGCTGACTCCTAATTTTTAAAATTTAATTATTTTATAAGCTTTCATAGCCTGTTTACAAAAATCATTAAATTGTTAGTCAAAAGTAGAGTTGCTGTTTCAAAGTCCTTTTTTAGTCTTTGATTCTGCCTTATCCTTTTATTCTATCAAAACTTCGTTACAGTTTCTTAACTTTCTTTAAACGTTTTTTTATATAATGTGTACTCATCATATGCAAATGGAGGAGCAAAGTGGCAAAAACATTAAAAACATTGAGTAACATCTTACTAGGAATCCTCTCACTGGCCTTGTCTTATTGGTTTTATAGGGGACATCTCGAACAGTACGTTCATTACATCGCCCATTATGGCTCCTACTTTCAAGTCTTACTCAACCTAGTCATTATTGTCCTACTGAGTTACTTTGTCTACGCTTTTTTGAAACTCCTTCTTACTAGAAAGCTAAAAAAACAGACACTACTCCTACTCTACTTCATTTACTTTCTTGCTCTCTTCTACCTACTTTTCTTGAAAAACATTGGTACCCAAGGTCTCTCACTTAAC
This sequence comes from Streptococcus sp. HMSC064D12, assembly GCF_001837205.1. Lineage (NCBI taxonomy): Bacteria > Bacillati > Bacillota > Bacilli > Lactobacillales > Streptococcaceae > Streptococcus > Streptococcus sp. HMSC064D12. Next base: position 24,410 of record NZ_KV831722.1, on the reverse strand, counting down.
CCCCTTTCCTTCGCTCGGGAATTATACTGGGGCAGCCACTTCGTTCCCATCATGAACCTGTTAATGTTCATCCCTCTGGGACTCCTCTTTTCTTCACGATTGAGTAATCTCCTACTCTGTCTCCTTACCCTTTTCTCCGTCGAATCCATTCAATACTTCGGACATTTAGGAGTCTTTGATTTGGGAGATATCACCTTAAATATGTTAGGTATCCTTGTCGGAACTGCTATTCATCAACTCCCTCAATTTCAAACAGTTATCAAAAAGATTTTAAGTTAAAAAACTCCCAGAATTAATTTTGGAGTTTTTTTATTCTATAGATTAATCAACGTCAGAAATTTTTAGAGGAACACAGAAAAACATCCCTCTACATCTAGAGAGCTGTTTTGAACTCGGGATAAAATCCTAATGAATAAAAAAACTGCCCCATCATAGAGCAGTTCCATTTTCGTGTATTCAATTGAACAAGGCCTAGGCACTTGTATCTTGAATTAACGACGAAGTCCGAGTGAGCTGATCAACTCACGGTAACGGTTAACGTCTGTGCGGCGAAGGTATGCCAACAAGTTACGACGGTGACCGATTTTTTTCATCAAACCACGGTAAGTAGCGTGGTCTTTTTTGTGTTGTTTAATGTGTTCGTTAAGGTGGTTGATTTCCCAAGTAAGGACAGCAACTTGAACCTCTACTGAACCAGTGTCACCTTCGTGACGTGCGTATTGAGCAATGATTTCATTTTTTTTCTCTTTTGAGATTGCCATGTTTTTTCTCCTTTTTTTGCTCCATCCGAGTCTTAGGATTGGCTCTCCTAAAACCAAGAAAGAGTTGGTTTGTCTTTACGACCTCTCTATTTTAGCTCATCTACTAATCTTTGTCAATCGCAAGATTTCACTGATTAAGTTTTTGAAGCTTAGACTTTTTTGGCCATTTTTGCATTTAGAAAGAATCCAAGGAAAAGTAGGAAACTTACGATAGCATAAGCTAGAAAAATCCAACTAAAACTTGGAGATATGAGTGCCAATAATTTCAAAACATAAGGGGAAATGGCTGACCCTAGGTTACACCCTAAGAGGACATAGGCTGTCGCCTTGTTCAACAGATTTCTAGCAATAGACTCAGAAAGTCGGTTAAAGATAATTGTCAAAATAATACTATAAAAGAAACCAACACCAACTGAAGATAAAATCAAAATCGGTAAGTTACCAGCCACTGACATCCCAAAGAGACAAACCGCTAACAAGAACATCACTATAGTCAAAAGACGATTTTTAAAATGTCCTATAAGCGAGGCGAAACTCAGTCCAGCTACAATTCCAATTCCCTGCTCTAAACTCAGTACTAAGGCTGATTGACCACTTTCAATAGTCTTACCAGCAACTTGAAACAGAGGTACGCGCAAACTAATCGAAGAATTGATACAGATGACAAAACCTGCTAAAAGAGCCATGCCAAGAATCATACCCAGGTCTTTTTTGTTCAGAACTTGTTTTCTTTTTGTAATCTGCTTCTTCTCCACTTGCTCCATCGTTGGCACAAAAAGGAGATACATAATCAAAATCACAAAACCAAAACCATAGATAAGAAAGGCAAAGGTCCAATGAATTTTCAGTAATTGTCCAACTAAAAGAGAACAAGAAGCTCCACCAATCAACTCCATGGAGCCACGAATACCTAACATCTGAACCCGTTCTTTACCTTGATAACGTTGGCTGATGATGGCAATCGCCTTAGCATTGATAAGACCAATCCCCATTCCAAAAGCAATACGTGACAGTAAGACAAGAGGATAGGCTTGTACAAAAAAAGGAAAAATCCCAGCACTACTAAGTAAGAGCAATCCAGTCACAATTAGCTGTCTATCACTTAGCCATTTGTCAATAAATGAATTAAGTAAGAGCATCGCTACTACGGAAAATGAAGGGACAGATACTAAAAGCTCCACTTGAGCGGCAGAAAAGGTTGGGCTATAGTAGTCCAACATAGGTGGTAACGCTGTTGAAATCGAAAAGGCCGAAATCAAGAGCAAGGATAGCCCAAGCAGGCTCATTTTTTCTAAAATTCGTGTCATAATATAGGGATAAGAACATCCTTTCCTTACTTGTCTAATAGTTATTTTTTCATTATAATCTAAGGAGACTTTTAAAAATAGGACCTAGGTCCTAAAAAAGGAGATGTATGCGTAATCATGCCATAAGACCTCAACTTGACCAGGTCTTTCCACCCCCCTACCTCAACCAATTACAGAAAGTCACCTTTCAAAAGAACGATTATATTTGTACCCAAGGGCAAGCTATCACTGAGCTGACCTACATTTTATCAGGAAAGGTAAAAATTGTTCGTTCTCTCTTCAATGGTAAAGAACATATCCTAGAAACGCTCAATCAACCTCAAATATTGGGAGATGTAGAACTTATGACCAACCAACCAGCAGGATCATCAGTCATTGCTTTAGAAGAGGTTCAAGCAGTTCAGCTCCCATTAAATAATAAAGAAGAACTCCTCAAAGACCCTGTTTTTCTCTACCAAATTGGACGTAACCTGGCTATGGCACTGCATAAGCAAGGTATCACTGCTTCAACGAATGCTAGTTACTCTGTCAAAGAGCGTCTGGCCACCCATATTTTGAATAGTGAAGAAGAGAATATCTTTCAATTATCGCCATCCATTTTAGCTTCCCGTTTTGGGACTAGCTATCGTCATGTACAGCGAGTTATCAAACAATTTATCGACCAGGGAATTATCGAAAAAGAGGCTTTTAAGACCTATCGTATTTTAGAGAGACAAACCTTGGAAAAACTGGCTTTTATCGATTAGAAAAAGCCTCACTTTAACCCTTGATGGTTTAATTTTCAACCCTTTTGTGCTATAGTTATAAACAAGTAAATCAAAGAAAATAGAGGTAAACAAATGGACGCTCAAACCAAAATTATCCGCGCCAGCCATATGATTGATATGAATGATATCATTCGCGAAGGAAATCCAACCTTGCGTGCTGTCGCTGAAGATGTAACCTTCCCACTATCAGACGAAGACATTATCCTAGGTGAAAAAATGATGCAGTTTCTTCGTAACTCACAAGATCCTGTTATTGCCGAAAAAATGGGGCTTCGTGGGGGAGTCGGTCTTGCAGCCCCTCAATTAGATATTTCAAAACGCATTATCGCTGTTCTCGTTCCAAACCCTGAAGATGCTGAAGGTAATCCACCAAAAGAAGCATATAGCCTTCAAGAAATCATGTACAACCCTAAAGTAGTTGCCCATTCTGTTCAGGATGCTGCTTTGGGCGATGGCGAAGGATGCCTCTCAGTTGATCGCGACGTTCCTGGTTACGTGGTTCGTCATGCTCGTGTAACTGTTGAATACTTCAACAAAGAAGGCGAAAAGCAACGTGTTAAACTCCGTGGTTACAACTCAATCGTTGTTCAACACGAAATCGACCATACTAACGGTATCATGTTCTATGACCGCATCAATAAAGACAATCCATTCGCCATTAAAGATGGACTCTTAATTATCGAATAAAGAAAACCTCAGTAGAAATACTGGGGTTTTAGTTTGAAGATAAGGCATTAGTACCACTTTATAGCTAAGTCAAAGTAGAAAAGAACCAACTTTCGTCGGTTCTTTTCTTCTTATCTGAACCTATCCTCAGACAAGCATATTGTATAGTGTTTCGTTACCGTGAAGGTTGATATAACTTGGGTCAAAGGCAGAAAGACGCTCGAGAAGTCCATCATAGTCGTTCTTATCACTAAGAGCTATACCAATGAGAACTGGGCCTTTTCCTTTATTAGCTCGTTTGATGTACTCAAAACGAGTGATATCATCATTTGGTCCCAAGATATCATTTACAAATTCACGAAGGGCACCAGGACGTTGTGGGAAGTTAACCACAAAGTAATGCTTGATACCATCGTAGATAAGCGCACGTTCTTCCATCTCTGGCATACGGTTGATGTCATTGTTACCACCTGAAATGATGCAGACGATGGTTTTTCCTTTAATCTCATCTTTAATCACTTCCAAAGCCGCTACTGACGCCGCACCTGCGGGTTCTGCAATGGTACCAACCTTAGAGTACATATCAATTAAGGTTTCTGAAATCAAGCCTTCATCAACTCCCAAGAGGCGGTCAACATATTTACGTGCGACTTCATAGGTCTTGACACCTACCTTTTGAACAGCAATCCCGTCCGCAAACTTATCAATTTCTTCGAGTTTTACAGGATAACCACGGTCAAAGGCAGCACGCATACTACGAGCACCACTAGCCTCAACACCAATAACCTCCATAGACGGTGCTACATCCTTGATATAAGTAGCTACACCAGAGATAAGGCCGCCACCACCTACTGGAACCAAGATACTATCGAAGGAAACACCTTCCTCTTGAGCCTGCTCATAAATTTCATAAGCAACAGTTCCTTGACCTGCTTGGACATTATAATCGTCGAATGGATCAATGAAAGTCATCCCTTCAGACTTGGTATATTCCTGTGCTGCTTGAGCAGAAGCATCAAAGGTATCTCCTACCAATTTGATTGTTACAAACTTGCCACCAAAGAAACGGACTTGACCAATTTTTTGGAGAGGCGTTGTTACTGGCATAAAGATGGTTGCCGGAATCTTCATCTCGTTACAAGTGTAGGCAACCCCCTGAGCATGGTTTCCGGCTGATGCACAAACCACACCACGCGCCTTATCCTCATCACTCAATTGATGGATAGCATAGTAGGCTCCACGCAATTTGAAAGAGCGTACCTTTTGCATATTTTCTTTTTTAATATAAATGGTCGCCCCGTATTTTTCAGATAAGTAGCGATCAAAATCTAGTGGTGTGCGTTCCACCACGTTTTTTAAGACTTCATTAGCCTTTACGATATCATTTGCAGTAATCATTGGCTCTCCTTTGACACAATATTCAAACTATTTCTATTGTATCACAATTTTCAGAAAAAATAGCAGCCAGTATAAAGAAAACTCCTTGTTTACACAAAGAGTTCTACTTATTATTTATCAACTTTTTTTGACATCAAGAAGTTACGAAGAGCTGCAAGGGTTGCCGCACCTGCAAGGACAATAGCTGTAAGGATAGCTACAGCATGCTCTCCCCACTTGTGAGATTTTGCTGTTTTAGCAATTGTAGCCTTAAGATCTTCAGTTGTTCCTTTTTCACCTGCTTGCGTCGTTGTCTTACTTGCAAGGTTAAGATCTTGACTACCATTGTAAGTGTTATCTGACGAAGCTGTATTGACAAGGTCTTGACGGCTACTGCGAGTATAGCTGACCTTTGTTGTAATGCTATCAATCATCTCAACAATATTTCTGATTGTTGTTGCATCGTACAAGCCACCCTCAGTATCTTTCAAGATAGATACTGCTAATTTTTCAATAGAGGCTTCTGAAGAAGCTGCTACCATAGAGTGGGATTCTGAGCTTGCTGTTTCTGAATATCTTGCATAGTTGCTAAAGAGTGACGCTGCTTCTGTAATCGTTTCAGAAGTACTTGGCAAGGTTTCTGAGACGCGAGGAGCTACAGAGAGTCTATTCCAACTATTGATGTTTTCTGATAGTCCATCAAGGATGACTTCCTCAGATGTGCTTACTGTTTCTGAAATCGCTGAAGTCACTTCTGAAGTGCTCACTTGACTTTCTGATTCTGTCAATGAAACAGCTGGTTCTTCAACTACTTCTGATTCTGAAACGACTGTGCTGATTGAAGTCTCTGATTCAGATGCTGAAGTCTCTGAAGTTGATGCTTCTGAGATAATATCAGTTTCTGAGACCTTAGATGATACTGTTGTGCTTTCTGATACTTCTGACGGAGCAACTGAGACAATTGTGCTTGTAGTTTCTGAAACAAGGCTAGTACTTGCCTGACTCTCTGATTCTGTCAAAGAAGCCACTGGTTCAACTACTGCATGTGATTCTGAAATTGCTGTCGTCGTTGAAATTGCTGACTCTGAAGTTGATGCTACTGAACTATTTTCAGTTTCTGATGCTTCCGATGATACTGTTACACTTTCTGATACTTCTGATGAGACTGTTGAGGCAGCTGTGCTTGCAGCCTCTGAAGCTGGTGTAGTGATTGAATCTGATGCTACTGTACCTTGATCCGTATTAGATACTGAGTTGTCATCTTTCTTATCATGTGCGGTCTCTGACACAGCTATCGCCACTGGAACAGCTGCTGAGTTTACTAACTCGTCAACTGATGGTGCTGGTTTAGTTGTTTCATCGAGTTTAGGAGCTTCAACAGATGGTTTAGTATCAGTTGGAGACTCTGAATCTTTGGTTACTGTTGTATTTTCTGATTTAGCTGTTTCTGAGCTTGCTTCAGATGTTACGGTATTATCTACTTTCTTACCAGCTTGGTTAGTAACTGGTTTCAAGATAACTGGTTCTACCGGTGTTGCTGTTGTGTCTTCCTTGATATAGAGCATGTTCCAAAGAGTTAGTTTAGGAACTGAAATGACAAGCACTGGTTGACCATTTTCATCTGTTTCAAGACTTGCTTGTGCCTTCTTCATGCTTGAAGTTGCCCAATCATCTGGTGACGTCACATAGACTTGATCGGCAATTTTAGCAGCTTCTTGAGCCGTTTTACCTGCTAGGCTAAGACGAACTGTGAGATTTTCTTGAGCGTCCGGTGTTTTATTGTCCGCATAACCCTCTTCATTATGCCAGCCCGCATTGATGCCCATCATATTAATCATTTGAACAGTTGAGAAACCTTTTCCTGATTTAGCAAATGTCCAAACTTGATTTCCTGTCACACCAAGAGCATCTTTAGAAAGGATTTCACCAGAAGCATTCTTTGTAGATACAGACTGAGTGCTGTTTGTCACACCCTCACCACGGAGAAGATTTTCATAAGCAGTGATGAACTGTTGGTAATTGTAAAGCTTACGAATAGTGTCCTTAGCCACACTGAGGTATTGAGTTGGGTAATAGGCACTTTGAAGAACGTTAAGGGCTGCATTAGCATTGGCAAGGGCTGCAATGGACATGTGATAGCCACCGGCTGCAGCTACTGTCGCATCTACGAGAAGTGTCGCATCAGCTTGCAATGGTTTACCAGCAAGGGCATCTTTACCCGCACCGTTAGTTGCTTTTCCGCCAGGAACAGTATAGTCAATACCTGGTTCTTCCATGTAGGCACCAACGATAAGTGATTTACCAGTTTTATTGCGTACCATATCGATACGTGCTTTCAAATCACCATAGGCAACCTGCATACGTCCTGGAATAACTGAACCACCGTTTGTCCAAAGCTCATTATAAACAACATCTTGACGTGCCTTGGCTAGTTTATCATCATTACCACCATTAACATCATTGATTGTGATGTAGTACTTTTCACCGATGAGGTCCTTCATGGCATTAATAAATGACGCATAGGAATCAGACATCATGTGTGAGTCAGCCTCGTCTGTACTGTTACGGTGCTCATAATCAGTCACACGGTTGTCACCAATTGTATCACCTTGCCAACCATCGAATCCCATACGATCCATAGCTGACTTCATGACACCTGCGATGTATTTTTGCCAATCTGGATTCGCCGGATCATAGTAAACTTGAGTTGGGTTATCACCGATAGTGTAAGTCATCGGTTCACCCTTCTTACCAAAGCTATCGTAGAAGTTATAAGCCAAAGCAGCAAGTGGAAGGGCTGGATTCTTTGGATTTGAATCTGCTGAAATCATGTTATAAAGCATGGCAACAGCACCTGACTTATGAACTTGGTCAACCAATTCTTTAACAGCCTTAGTGTCAACTTGAGTGTGACTCCAGGTATTCCATTTTTGAACAAAGCTATCGACACCCTCTGGGAAAGGATCTGTAGCTTCGTTATAAGCATCATAGAAGAAATATGAGTTGATATTCATAGACTTCATGAGCTCAAGCTCTTTACGGTAGGCTTCAAGATTTTTAACAAGAATACTGTTTTGATCAGTTGGCGAACCTGCTACGATACCGTAACGTGGGAAAACTGTCCAATCATCTTCAACAGACAAGCCAGCACGCTTGCTTGACAAAGTACTACCTGATTTATCATTGACACTGATTGTCACCAAGTAACCTGTATTGTTTGTCAACCACTCTGACGCTACTGTCAAGTTTGAAACCTTAGCTGAAGCTCCTGCCGCTAGCGTAAGGTCAACGTTATCTTGACCGATGATTTCTGAAGCATGTTGAAGTGTCAAGTTGACAGTCATCGTCTTAGTTTCTGCTGTTGGATTAGATACAACAACGGAATAATTAATATCACCATCTGTCTTGCTATAGGCTGCTTTTGTTGTTTCTGGATCTGTCAAGTAGGCATCACCATTCAAGTTTTGCTCTGTCACTTCTGTAACTGGTGTTACTTGAGCAGTTGAATGGCGTCCTGCTTCAGTAGCATTATCAGATGATGATGTGATAGTTTCCACAGCAGCTGACTCAGGAGCTAATGCTTCACTGGCTACAAGCGTTTCTGAACTAGCACTCTCTTCTGGCACAGCTTGTGAAAAGATTGTAGAAGCTGTCGCTGTTGTTGCAGTATCTGTCGCAACAGCGGCAGATGATGGACCTACTTCTGTTGTCGCTACTGGAGCAACGGCCTCAGTTGGTACCACCACCAAGTTATCTGCTTCAGTTGTAATAACTGGTTTTGTTGCTTCTGAACTGACCACGTTATCTGCCTTGGCGACCTGATTCATCCCTAGGACACCACCGGCTACAAACAAACCTGATAATAATTTAGTTGACGCTACTTTCTTTGACATATCTCTCTATCCCTCTAAAAAAGTTTAAATCACCTCGGCGTTTCAAATTATCACTATTTGTATTTGCATGCTGTAAACTCGAGTTATTTTTAGTTTCATAAAAATCGCTTGGTGTTTCTTATGAAACTAATGTTAACTTAATCTTTTTTGTAAGACAAGGGAATTTCCGGTAATCCTCGTAAACGGTAATTTTTTCATCATGAATGGTCAGGTTTTTTCAGAAATTTGAGAGCAACATTTTCTAATTTCATTAAATATTCACTTGATTCAGTCTACTTAAAATGAAAAAATAAATCCTAAATAATGAAAATCCATCACCTAAATAGTTCATGTGAGAGAATTAAAAAAAACCACCTCTCACACAAGGTGAGAAATGGTTTGTTTATCGATTTTTAGTATCTAAAATAATGGTCACAGGTCCGTCATTGACCAAACTAACCTGCATATCTGCGCCAAAGCGTCCTCTTTCTACAGGAACATGAGTTGACAAGGATTGGTTGAAATCGTCATAGAGCTGGCTAGCCATGTCAGGCTTTGCAGCACCTGTAAATGCCGGTCGATTCCCTTTTTTCGTATCTGCAAAAAGCGTAAACTGAGAAATCGACAAAATCTGGCCACCAACATCCTTAACAGAAAGATTCATCTTGCCATCTTCATCTGAAAAAATGCGCATATTGACAATCTTACGAACTGCATACTCTAGGTCCTCTTTGGTGTCCTCGGGACCAACTCCGACCAAAAGTAAGAGTCCCTGCTTAATAGCGCCAACCGTACAATCCTCAATAACCACAGAGGCACTTTGCACGCGCTGAATTACAATCTTCATCGCAGTAACTCCTTACCCATTCGTACGTTTAACACTGTAAACGTCAGGAATAATTTTAATCTTATCCACAAGACCAGTCAATTCAATAAGGTTTGCAATTTCAAAGCTAACGTGAATATTGGCAAACTTCATGTCCTTAGTCGGTTGTGCATTGACCGTAGCAATGCTCTTAGTCGTATTTGACAAGATTTGAAGAACATCATTCAACAGACCAGAACGGTTAAGGCCATAGATGTCAATCTCTGCCAAATAAGATTTATTGGCATTACGTTCATCCCACTCCACTTCGATTAAACGTTGTTCATAACCTTCTTGACTCTTGATATTATTACAATCGGAACGATGAATAGCAATTCCACGGCCCTTGGTGATATAACCTTCAATCTCATCTCCAGGTACTGGATTACAGCACTTAGCGATACGCATGAGGAGACCTGAGGCACCTTGAATGATGACGCCATTTTCACTCTTAACCTTGAGAACTTCTTTCTTCTCAGTCTTAACTTCGCCACCGTTCATTAGCTCTTCAGCTTCAGCTTTTGCCTTCGCACGCTCTTCCTCACGGCGTTCTTTTTCTGTCAAACGATTGAAAACAGCAGCAGCACTAATTTCACCAAAACCAACAGCGGCATAGAGAGCTTCTTCACTACGCACACTCATACGGGGGAGAATTTCCTCAATATGTTTCTTGTCTAGGTACTTATTGGCAACATAACCATGCTCTTGGAAGTAGGCAATCAAAAGCTCACGACCCTTGGTGATAGAGGCTTCCTTGTCCTGATTTTTAAAGAATTGACGAATTTTATTTCTGGCCTTGGTGGTCTTAACCATCTTAATCCAGTCACGGCTAGGGCCAAAGGAATTGGCATTGGTAACAATCTCAACCACATCACCTGTCTTGAGTTTGGCTGTCAAGGGCACCATACGGCCATTAACCTTAGCACCTGTGGCCTTCTCACCAACTTGGGTATGGATGGCATAGGCAAAGTCAATAGGTCCTGAATCTTTAGGCAGTTCCTGAACAGCACCATTTGGCGTAAAGACATAAATACGCTCTGAGAAGATATCCTCTTTAACAGAGTCAACAAACCCCATAGCATCACCATTTGAGGCGTCTTGAAGTTCAACAAGATCTTTAATCCAGTTCATTCCCAAAGCAGACTCTTTCGAATCTACCTTGCCCTTGATACCTTTCTTGTAAGCCCAGTGAGCTGCAACCCCGTATTCGGCAACTTGGTGCATTTCCTTGGTACGGATTTGGATTTCAATAGGTCCTTTTGGGCCATAAACCGTTGTATGGATAGACTGGTAACCATTGGATTTAGGATTGGCAATATAGTCTTTAAAACGGCCAGGCATCGGACGCCAGAGTTCATGGATGTATCCCAACATGGCGTAAACATCACTATGCGTCTCCATAACACAACGGATGGCAATCAAATCATAGATTTGATCAAAGCGCTTTTTCTTGTCGCGCATCTTACGATAAATAGAGTAGATATGTTTTGGACGACCATAAACATCACCAACAAGTCCTTGTTCAGCCGTATAAGTCTTAATTTTATCGACAATCTCGTCCACGAGTTCCTCACGCTCACGACGTTTTTCCTTCATCATGTGAGAAATCTTGTAAAATTCCACCTCATTAAGGTAACGGAAGGACATGTCTTCCAATTCCCATTTGATACGACTAATACCCAGACGGTGGGCCAAAGGAGCATAGATTTCCATAGTTTCGCGAGAAATGCGCTCTTGCTTATCCTTACGAAGATGCTTAAGGGTACGCATATTGTGCAAACGGTCTGCCAATTTAACCAAGATAACACGGATATCCTTAGACATGGCCATAAGCATCTTACGGTGGTTTTCAGCCAACTGCTCCTCATGGGACTTGTACTCAACCTTACCAAGCTTAGTAACACCATCCACGATATTTCGTACATCTGTACCAAAATCCGCTTCCAAATCATCAAGCGTTTTTTCGGTGTCTTCAACGACATCGTGTAAGAAACCACAGGCTACTGTCACTGCATCAAGATGGAGATCTGCCAAGATACCTGCCACTTGAATAGGGTGAATAATATAAGGTTCTCCTGACTGACGAAATTGCCCACTATGAGCATCTGTTGCATAATGCCAGGCTTTTTCAACTAATTTCAAATCATCTGCTGACATGTAGGCCGAGCAAATGTCTAAAATTTCTTCTCCTGTTACATTTTTATCTTTAGCCATGATTTCTTCCTTCGCTTCTTTTAATAACCTTTATTTTATCACTTTTACAAGTAAAGAAAAAGAGCTAGATAGGCAATTCTTAAGCACAAGGAGCTAACTTGAAAAGCACAATATCTTGTGTTAGAATGATTGAACAAACACAAGATATTGATAGAAAGAGGACGCTTATGTCTCAACTTACCCTCGTTTATATTAGTCTAAGCGGTAATACCCAAAGCTTTGTCAAACGTATGTCTGACTATCTATCCCTCAACCACGGGATTGAATGTCGCCAAATCAATATTAAAGAGCTTAATCATGAAACCTTCCAAGTAGATGAACCCTTTGTCGCACTCTTGCCAACCTACCTTGAAGGAGGAAATGGCGTTGACAATGGAGATGTTGAGATCCTAACCAATCCACTGGGTGACTTTATCGCAGCTCATGACAATCACAAACGTTGCTTTGGTATCATCGGTTCTGGTAACCGTAACTTCAATAACCAGTACTGCCTAACCGCCAAACAGTACAGTCAACGTTTTGGCTTCCCAATGTTGGGAGACTTCGAGCTACGCGGCACACAGTCCGATATCGAACGTCTGGCACCTGTTATCCTAGAAGCACAAAAGAACTTTAACCAACGCTAAAACTAGAGCAAAAAAGCCCTGATTGTACTGCACCCCAAAAGTTAGACAAATAATTTAAGCAAAGGATTTAGTTCTGTATTGTACAGGACTGAATCCTTTTTGTTTGACTCTAATTCGTTTAATGTTGTAGTAATTAATATAGTCTACAAAAGCTGTTCCATTTGGTTAGGTGACTTAAAGGTCTATTCATAAACGGTCAATTAATTTCATCATGTACTTTAGACCAGAAACATTCACCCCAAATTGATTTGAAAGTCGTTTAAAACCTTCTCCTTGCTTTCTCAGTTCAAATATTTGGACTTTATCTTCATAAGTCAATTTCATAATAAAAACACCCCCAAGTTAGATTTTTTTGTCTAACTTTTGAGGTGTAGTTCAGATAGAGGATTTTCCTTTGCTTAATTTTTTTCGTGTTTTTTAATTCCAAAGAACCCAGCCAAGGTCATAAGAACCAGACCAGCTAAAGTTACTGACACAGATTCGTCTGAACCAGTGTTTGGCAAGGTCTTATCTGAACTTGAACCTTGAGTTTCTTGTACTTGAGCTTGAGGCAAGATAACAACTTGAGCGTTTGACAACTGGATAGCTGGAGCAGATTTAGCCATGCTGGCGACTACAGTAGCTTTTGGTGTCTCACGCTTAGTTTGGTCTGCTGTCTCAACACCTTTTGGTGACTTCTCAGATTCTTTATTAGTCGTATCCTCAACTTGATTTGTCTTTTCCTTAACAATCAAGCGGTACTCTGCAAATCCTGCTTGTGTTGATGGTCCTACATAACTAATGGCATCCTGACCAGCAAGGTGGGCACGCGCATTGTCAGATGAGGCAAAACGGATATCTGCATTCGTAATATTAGGGACGAAACTCCAATTTCCATCGGCAGTTGGGTTAATTGTCTTCTCGCTAACGATATAATCAATGATGGCCTGACGATTCTCAAGATTGAGGAGGCGTTTTTCGGCAGCATCTTTAACACCAGGGAAGTTCCCAGTCGCACGATAGTTGTTAGTCACTACAAGGAAAGTCTGATTCAAATCAATAGGTTTCCCTTGATAAGCCAAGTCACGAACACGGCTAGCATCTGGGTTAACCAACTTACCTTCGCGATCGTATTTGTTAGGTTGTGTCAAATCAAACTTATAAGTCAACCCATCAATCACATCGTAATTGTATGAGCGATAGCTACTGTTAATGAGTTGTTGTGGTTCTTTGCTGTTAGGATCAATTTGATTGAACTGTCCTGCAGACATTTCCAACCATTCTTTAATTTGTGCCCCAGTCACTTTGAGTAGGGCAGTAACATTGTCGTAGAGGTAGAGGTCCGCGACGTTCTTAATGGCCAATGGACCAGCTGGGATATCGGTATAGTAGGTCGCATCCCCACGAGTCCCTGCCTTGAAAGGTGCAGCTGCTGAGAGGAGTGGAAGATTTTCATCTGCTGTTCCCGCTACTTGTTTTTTAGCATACCATAGTTGTGCATTATTAACGATTTGAATAGATGGATCATCCTGAACCTGAGCAAAGTAGCTAGTAATTGGTGCTGTAGTCTCACCAACTTCCTTACGAACATAGTTGATTGTTCCATTATGGTCATGAGCTGCCATGTCAATTAAGTCCTTGTCCGCAACATCTGACTTAGTATCAATCTTTTCAAGCTTAGCCTTACTATTGACGACTTTCCATTTACCATCCGTGTAAGTCAATTTGACATCCATGATACCTAGATGATCCCCAAATTTACCAGCCATAACCACAGGTTTCCCATTGATGAGACCATTGACATCATCTACACCAGGGTATTTCGCATAAAAACTTGTGCCATCTCCATTTGGGAAATCAGCGTGAGAATGCCCTGTCGCAACAGCATCAACGCCTTCGATACCAGCAATTTGGTAACCCTCATTTTCCTCATTCTTGGTATATTCATTGTCACCAATACCAGAGTGAGCAGCAACAAGGATATAGTCAGCTCCTGCAGCCTTCATCTTAGGAACGATAGCCTTAACAGCCTCCATTGGATCATCAACGGTTACCTTACCTTCAAGGTTGGCCTTATCCCAAACCAAAATTTGTGTTGGAAGGACACCAGTAATACCGATTTTTAGCGTTACCTGTTTGCCGTCCGTATCGGTAAAGGTCTTGTTAACAATCTTATAAGGATTGTAATAGTAATCACCAGTCTGAGCATTACGCACATTGGCATTGATAATGTTAATCTTAGCAGCCTTAACCATACGATCCAAAAATTCTAGACCATAGTTAAACTCGTGGTTTCCAAGCGTTTCGGCATCATAACCAAGCATCTCGAAAGCCTTGTACATAGGGTGAGTCTCACCTTGGGCAACAGGATCAATCAAGGCCTTATAAGTCCCAAAAGGAGTCCCCTGAATCGTATCCCCACTGTCTACTAAGACCGTATTTGGATTAGTTTCACGGGCTTTTTTGATAAGGACAGCAGTTTTAGACAAACCAACTGTTTGAGACGGCTTATCTTGATAATAATCATAGTTAACCAAGTTGGTATGAAGGTCTGTTGTTGACAAAATCTGCATATCAACGGTCTGCCCCTCATGAGCAGGCTCTGTAACAGTTTCAGCCTGTACTGGCACTGCTGGTGTCACTTGATTGGCATTCGTCAAAACAGCACTGGCTTCTTGACTTGCTTGAGCCGTTGAGGTATTAGCTGATGGCTCTGTAGACGCATTTGTCGCTACTGTTGTTGGTGTAGCAGAGACAGTCTCTGTTCCTCCTTGAACAGCTGTCCCAGAAGTTCCTTGTCCTGATACGGCAGCAGTCCCACTATCTGTCACAGTTTCAGTTGAAGTAGTGGGTACAGGTGCCATTGCTTCATCGGCTTGCCCTACGACTTGTGGCACAGTCAAGAGAGCAAAGAGGCCCAAAACCACAGCGGATTGAGTCACATAACGATTCGTTTTCATTAAAAATCTTCCCCTTTTATAAAGATAATACAATTATATTAAACCTAAATAAGATTATCAACTTTTTTAGAAATGCTCTATTCGTCATACAAAACCAATGACAAGATTCAATCTTAGCTTAAAAGTGTCAAATACGAAAAAGTTGGAACAAGGCCAACTTTCTCTTATTTATTCAACTCTAGGGCATAACTGACACTACTCAAAGCGTAGAGAGGAGCCGTTTCCGTCCGCATAATACGCGGTCCAAGGCCAATTTTAAGGCCACCAGCTTCTTCAAATGCATCAATCTCAGACGGAGAAATACCACCTTCTGGTCCAAAGATAAAGAGAATTTTCTGACCATTCTCTACCTGAACCAACTCACGAGCTAGAGTAGCCAACTCGCCTGCTTTGGCTGTTTCCTCATAGGCGATAAAAATCTTATCAAAATTATCTAATTCTGATAGAAATTCTCCCTTCTTCTCGAACAATCTAACTTTTGGAACACGATTACGCTTGGATTGTTCTGCAGCTCCCAGAGCAATCTTGGCAAGCTTATCTTCCTTCTTGGCAAGCTTCTTACCATCCCACTTGACAACAGACCAGTCGGCAGGGAAGGCCCAGATAGCCTGAGCTCCAAGCTCTGTTGCCTTTTGTGTCACCAGATCCAGCTTATCTCCCTTGGGAAAGCCAGAGGCAATAGTTACAGATACAGGCATCTCAACATTATCATTTAAGTCTTCAATCACTTCAAAGACACGATTCTCACGGTCAGTCACACGCGCAAGACGCTTGATACCGTCTTCAAAAACCAAGACAACCTGATCATCCTCTGTTAAACGCATAACGTTAAACATATGCTTTACAGTATCCTTGTCTTTGATGGTTACTGGATTTTCAACCTGCCCCTTTATAAAATACTGTTGCATTTAGCCTCCAATCACACCTGAAATATCATCTGTCTTCTTGAAGACACAAGCATTCCACTCTCCCTGAACCATGTGAGTTTCTAGGAAGAAACCAGCTTTCTCAGCCGATTCACGCACCATATCCCATTTTTCAGAGATAATCCCTGACATAATCAAATAACCTTCATCCTTAACCAAACGGTAGGCATCTTCCGTCAGATGGATGAGAATATCCGCCAAAATATTAGCCACGATAACATCAGCTTCTTGAGTTACACCCTTCAAAAGGTCACCTGCAGCAACGTGGATATTTTCCATGCCAGGATTCATATCAATGTTTTCCTGTGCCACTCGAACCGCCACATCGTCAAGGTCATAGGCATAGATTTCCTTAGCTCCAAGAAGAGAGCTAGCAATCGAGAGGACACCCGAACCAGTTCCCACATCAATCACCGTCTCGCCACCACGAAGCACCTGTTCGAGTGCAAAAAGACTCATCTTAGTTGTCGGGTGTGTTCCGGTTCCAAAGGCCATACCAGGATCTAGCTTGATAATCTTCTCACCTACTGATGCCTCATAATCCGTCCATGACGGTACGATAGTCAAATCGTGGGTAATGCGAGCTGGTTCATAGTACTTCTTCCAATTCTCAGCCCAGTCTTCTTCAACCAATTCTTGAGTAGCCAAGTGAATATCTCCAGTTTCAAGACCAAAATCCGTCAACTCAGCCAAACGCTCATTAACCTGCTTAGTAATAGCTTTGATATCTGCTGACTCCGGATAATAAGCCGTAATTTTAACCGTCTCAACCTGTTCAACCTCAGGATAAAGCTCACCAAAACGGTCCGCATTTTCCAAATAATCTGCACTATCATCAATAGCCACACCTTGACTACCAGATTCAATTAAAATATTAGAAGCCGCCTCTTCGACCTCACGATTAACCTCAATCGTTAGTTCTTGCCATTTGTCCATATATTTTATCAACCTATATAAGAGATTCAGTCGAAGAACTGAACCTTCCTTTCTATTTCTCTATCATTTTTTTCATGTAGACCATATCCATACCTTCTTTTTCAGGTTCGATATGGGTCTGACGATAGCCGTTTTTCTCGTAGAATGTGACCATGCCTGCATCCTGTAACACCGTACACAAATCCCATTGTGTGACAGTTGGAAATTCCATTTCTAGCAATCTCAGACCCTCAGAACCATAACCTTTCCCTTGATACTGGGGCAAAATCGCTGCCGTTCCCAACCAAGCTTCCGTTAATTCTTCATTGGTCTGAACTCGTAAAAATCCGATCTTCTCTTCGTTGTCTTTCACAAAGTAGTAATAGCTATTGGGACGCTCTACCAGTTTCCACTTGATTCGTTCGCGATCCTCTAGATAGGGATCATATTCATCTTGGTATTTGTCATAGACTGCCTTAAAACTGGCTCTTTGAATGGCAATAATCGTTTCTAAATCTTCTGCTCTGACTCTCTCAAGTGTTATCATCATTTCTTCTCCACATAATCACGTACTCGTTCCTGCAACTGGGGAATGACACCTTCTGCTTTTATAAAATCCTCTACAGGCATTAGTTTAAATTCCTGCCCCTCGTCACCAAAACGAATCTCACGATACTGCTCTTGGCTAATTCGGCCAACCACAAAGACAGCTGACCTATCTTTATCCAACATACTAGGATAGATTTTCGACCAAATAATCGATTCCTCTGTCAAAGTCAAGCCCAGCTCCTCCCAGACCTCACGTTGAAGACATTCAAGAGGCGTTTCTTGACCTTCTCTTCCACCACCTGGCAATTCCCATGTATTTGGCCAAGGAATATCTGGTTTATTATCTCTGAGAATGACCAAAATACTTTGCTCTACGAGTAAGGCAGCCTTAACACCTGTAAAATCAAACTGATCTTTTAAATAAGCATCCATCCTTTTTCGCTCCCTTTAATACCTTGGATAAGCAAAAAATTCCTTCTCTTCAAGTTGAGCTTTCCCTTTTTCAAAAGCATCTTTGTCCCAAACCAAACCAAATTCCTCAGGTCCATCATCAGATAGAAAATCCATCAAGTCACTCAATCCTTCTGCCGCCACCTCATTTAGGGTCTCCGCAAAATAGGCCAAAAACTCACGAGATAGACCTTTCTTAGGTTCATATGGGATTGTCACTAGGTAGTCTTCTTCATCAAAACGTGATTTTGCTGGATTGTAAAAGAGCACGTAGTCTTCAAAAATAACATCTTCATCAGACACTTCACCCTTATCATCAATAGTCTCCACATTGCTACTGTTTTGCGCTTCTAGGATAAACGTTACTTCTACAGCGTGATTCTTTTTATCCCAGTCCATCGCGAAATCATAGTCCAGGTGCTTATCCAATTCTTCTTCTAATACTGACAAAAAGCCGAATTTAGCCATTTGTTTTCCTCGTTCTTTCTTATTATTCCCTTTATTTTAGCATAAAAGGAGCCAATAAAAAACAGAGTAGGCTGTCCCACTCTGTCCTAGTTTATTATTTAGCCTTTTCAACCGCTGCTGTCACAAAGGCAGTGTAAAGTTCTTCAGCATGGTTTGGACGGCTATGGTATTCTGGGTGGTATTGCGCTGCCACAAAGAATTTCTTGTCTGGGAGTTCTACAACCTCCATCAAACGATTATCTGGTGACACACCTGAGAATACAAAGCCCTCAGCCTCAAACTGTTCACGGAACTTAGTATTAAACTCATAACGGTGACGGTGACGACGTTGAACAACTTCTTGGTTGCCATAAGCGGCAGCAGCCTTAGAACCTGGTTTCAACTTACATGGGTAAAGACCGAGACGAAGAGTACCACCCATATCTTCAATGTCAATTTGATCACGCATAATATCGATAATTGGATATTTTGTGTTTGGATCAAGCTCAGCTGAATTAGCGCCATCCAAGTTAAGGACATGACGAGCAAACTCAATACATGTCAATTGCATACCAAGACAGACACCCAACATTGGCACATCATTTTCACGCGCATAACGAATAGCTTGAATCTTTCCTTCAGTACCACGTTGACCGAAACCACCAGGCACGATGATCCCATCAGCATCAACCAAACGAGAAGCAACATTTTCGGCAGTCAAATCATTAGCATTGACCCAGTCAATATCAATGGCAGTATCATTTGCCAAACCAGAGTGTTTAAGTGCCTCAACCACTGACAAGTAAGCATCGTGAAGCTCCACATACTTACCAACAAGGGCAATCTTAGTTGTTTTCTTAAGATTAAGCACCTTATCAACCATAGCAGACCATTCTGTCATATCTGCAGCTGGAGCATCCAGTTTCAAATGATCACAAACGATTTGATCCATACCTTGAGCCTGCATATTAAGTGGCACTTGATAGATATGTTCCACGTCGAGTGACTCGATAACAGCCTCAGGTGCAACATCACAGAACTGAGCCAATTTATTCTTGATTCCTTGACCAGCAGGTTGTTCTGTACGAATAACCAACATATTTGGTTGGATACCCAAACCACGCAATTCCTTAACAGAGTGTTGCGTTGGTTTTGTCTTCATTTCACCAGCAGCCTTCAAATAAGGAAGAAGCGTTGTGTGGATATACATAACGTTGTCAGAACCAACATCAGCCTTCATTTGACGAAGTGCTTCAAGGAATGGGAGACTTTCAATATCCCCAACCGTACCACCAACTTCAGTGATAATGACATCTGAATCAGTCGTTGTCGCTGCACGCTTAATCTTGTCTTTCAAAGCATCGGTGATATGCGGAATCACCTGAACAGTCGCACCAAGATACTCCCCTTTACGTTCCTTACGCAAAACTTCGCTATAAATCTTACCAGTAGTCACGTTAGAGTATTTATTAAGATTGATATCAATAAAACGCTCGTAGTGACCAAGGTCAAGGTCAGTTTCAGCACCATCATCAGTCACATAAACTTCACCGTGTTGGTAAGGACTCATTGTCCCTGGGTCAATATTGATGTAAGGATCGAATTTTTGAATCGTAACCTTAAGACCACGATTCTTAAGCAAACGTCCAAGACTTGCAGCTACAATCCCTTTACCAATTGAAGATACCACACCACCAGTGACGAAAATATATTTTGTCATGTTAACTCCTTATAATATTATTCAAAACAACTACAGATAGTAGATTGATTACCCACTCAGATAATCACGACAGCCCTTTCCTAGTACCTGATCGGAGCAGTACAAAGTACCTCACCTTAGACAAGTCCAGTAAATGACTAAAAACAAAAATGACCCCCAAGAGTTTCACTCTGGGAGCCTTAATCATGACCTCTTCAAAAGAGGTGCCCGATAAATAGTCTAAACTATCCAAGACCATTTGTCAATGAAAACTTAGTCGTTTGACTCATCCTCATAGTCATCGTCATCATCTTCTTCTGACAACTCAACATCATCCAAATCATCATCTGGAATAATTTCATTCAACTCAGAGTCATAAGATTCCACTTCGGCTTTCTCATCATCTTCGCTATCGTCGTCATATTCAAGACTATCAGAATCAGGTGTGAAGTTTTCATCTTCTGGATCATCGTCATTATAATCGATGGCATCTTCATCACCATCCATGAAGGCATTAACTTTCTTGTTCTTACGTTTTGGTGCATTTTCATCAGTATCTTCCAATGTGATGACTTCTTCATCGATTTCATCAATTGCATACCATGAACGCAAGCCCCATTTGTTATCACCTAGTGGAATGAAACTTCCATCCGTATTCAAATCTGAATAAAAGAATGGCAAAGCATTGCGGATATCAGCATCCGATTTTTCTAAGTAATTTTGAATTTCATTGACCAAATCATTGAAATACATTTCATTATCACGACCACGTGTTTCTAAGATAGCACGGGCCACTTCAATCATTGATAATTCACTTTTTTCTTGTCCAGCAAATACGTCTAGTTCCAAAGTGGTTCTCCTTCATTCTTACTCAAGCTAGTTTCCATCAGAAATAGCTCAGCAATCAATTTTTCGCTACCTTTTATTTTACGCTAAAAAGAGTCAATAGTCAAAGCATTTATAGAAGAAAAAATCAAGTCTCAACAGAAACTTGATTTTAGTCATATTATTTAACTTTTGCTGTGCTTGTGATAACTTCAACAGCTTTCTTCATAGTGATATCGTGTTTAAGCATTCCAGGTGAAAGAAGTGCAGAAACTTGTGATACTTCCATGTTGTACTCAGCTGCAAGATCATTGATTTCTTTTTGGATTTCTTCTTCTGTAGCGTCGAATCCTTCAGCAGCAGCAACAGCTTCGATAACAAGGTTAGTTTTCACACGTTTGTCAGCGTCAGCTTCATATTGTTTGTGAAGATCTTCTTGAGTTGTACCAGTGATTTGGAAGTACATTTCAGGAGAGATACCTTGACGTTGCATGTTACCCATGAATTCGTTCATAGCACGGTGAACTTCGTCTTCAACCATTTCTGCTGGCAATTCAACGATTTCAGCGTTTTCAACAGCCAAATCAAGTGCAGCACCTTCAACAGCGTCATCATATGCGATTTCTTTAGCTGCTTCAAGTTCTTTACGGTATTTAGCTTTCAACTCATCAAGAGTTTCAACTTCATCGTCAAGATCTTTAGCCAACTCATCATCCAAAGCAGGAACTTCTTTAGCTTTAACTTCGTTAACTTTAGTAACAAATACAGCAGCTTTACCTGCAAGATCAGTAGCTTGATAGTCTTCTGGGAAAGTTACTTTAACTTCTACTTCATCACCAGCTTTTGCTCCAACCAATTGGTCTTCGAATCCTGGGATAAATTGACCTGAACCAAGTTCAAGAGAGTGGTTTTCACCTTTACCACCGTCGAATTCAACACCATCTACTGAACCAACAAAGTCGATAACAACAGTGTCGCCATTTTCAGCTGCACCTTCTTTAACGACCAATTCAGCCAAGTTTTTGCGTTCGTTTTCAAGCTTAGCATCAACTTCTTCATCAGTAACTTCTTTAGAAGCTTCAACTGAAACTTCAAGATCTTTATATGCACCAAGTTTTACTTCAGGTTTTGTAACAACTTCTGCAGTAAGTGTCCAATCTTGACCTTTTTCAATTGATTTTACATCAATTTTTGGTTGTGCAACAACATCAAGACCAAGTTCAGCAATCGCTGCTTCATAAGCTGCTGGAAGAATTGCATTCAAAGCATCATCGTAAAGAGCTTCTTCACCAAATTTTTGGTTAAATACGGCACGAGGCATGTGTCCTTTACGGAAGCCTGGAGCGTTCAAATTCTTTTTAACCTTGTTAAACGCTTGATCCAAAGCTGGTTGAATTTTATCTTGACCGATAGTGAATGTCACCACACCACGGTTAGTGGCTGTGTTTTCAAATGATACAGACATGTAGTCATTCTCCTTAAAATTTTTTATAGATACAGTTTAGTTTACCATATTTCAAAGCCTTTTAAAAGTTTTTTTCTCCAATTTAATCACAAGAAAATCGTTAGGAACTGCTACTTTTTCAAATTTTTGATAAACTAAAGCTATGAATATTTTACAAAGATACATCCAACAATTTAATTTTGAAGAGACCCTAATGGTACTCATTACAAAAGGGATTAAGCTCCTCATTCTTCTCATCATCTTTCTTCTTAGTAAGAAGATTATCAACTTCCTTTTTAAACATACAGTCGGACGCTCTCTAGCTTGGACAATTCAAACACCTGCTCGACAAAAAACCATTGAACGTTTACTACACAATTGCATGAACTACGTGCTATACTTTTTCCTTGTTTACTGGCTTCTTAGTATCCTTGGGGTTCCAGTATCTAGCCTCCTTGCTGGTGCAGGACTTGCTGGAGTTGCTCTTGGTCTAGGAGCTCAAGGCTTCCTATCAGATGTCGTTAATGGTTTTTTCATCTTATTAGAAAACCAGTTTGAAGTCGGCGACTCAGTTGAAGTAGGAGCCGTTACAGGTCTTGTTTCAACCGTAGGTATTCGCACTACTCAAATTCGAGGATTTGATGGGACTCTTCATTTTATACCTAACAGAAATATCACAATTGTATCCAACAAATCTCGAGGAGACATGAGAGCTCAAATTGATATCCCAGTCTATCCATCAACCGATATCAATAAGGTGACAAGCATCATCCAAGAAGTAAATCAAGAAAACATTGAAAACTATCCTCAAATCTGTGGAGCACCAAATATCATTGGATTAAGCACAACTCCTTCCGGACAACTAGTATTTCGCATTGACATCTTTACAAAAAATGGACAACAAACTCATATCTATGCAGACTTCTTGAAACTTTACCAAGAAGCCCTAATCAAAGAAAATATTGAACTTCCAAGATTTATTGGAAACCCTATAGCAGTAAAATAAATTCATTACATTAAAAACACTTCAAAAGATAGATAAGATGAATCTACTTTCGAAGTGTTTTTTCTATGACTTATACACAATAATACTAGTCCAGTTCTATATCGAGAATTAATCATCTTCATTGTAAGGATCAAAATCAACCATCCAAACTTTTAACTCTCGAATCATCTTTTTTCGACCTCTAAAACACTCCCCAGCTAGCAAACGGTCTAACTTAGTAGCATCTTCCGAAGACAACTGATTACGGAAAGCATTAAGCTGCTCATCATAAACAAGCCTATCAACAGCATCTAACTCTTTATTCGGAAGACAAAAAGCAATATCTGAAATTTCGATATAACATTGTCGATTAGCTTGTCGTTTTACAGACTCCTGCCTTCTAACCTCATCATTAAGTCTATTCCTAAATTTCGTTTTAAAATAACGCCGTAGCTTATCATCATCAGACTTTAATTCAGGAAACTTTTCTAAAAGCTGATAAAGCGTCATCATAGCCTCTTGCTCCATATCAGCTTGGTCCCAAAGTTGGATGAAATATTGTCTACTAGCCTTAAGTACAATCGGCCTTACAACTTCATATGCGTGAACAAAAATTTCTTGTTCCATTCAACCTCCTATTAATAGATATAATTTTTGTAATTAAATTAATTACGAAACCTATTATAAGAGATAGATAAGAAATAAAATAGCGACATTTATGTCACTATAAAACTGATAAAAACAGTCAAAACCACCCGTGAGAATGATATGATACC
>NZ_KV831721.1:0-415 GCF_001837205.1 Streptococcus sp. HMSC064D12 | reverse complement strand
TTCATAAGGTGTTTTCCAGTTAAGACATTTTCGTGGCCTATTATTAAGTTTGTTCTCCCATAGCTGAATAGTCTGATCATCAACCAATGTTAGATCACTACCCTTTGGAAAATATTCTCTAAGTAATCCATTCGTGTTCTCATTGGTTCCTCGTTGCCATGGAGCATGAGGGTCAGGAAAATAGACTTCAATGTTCAATTGATCACTCAATTTCTGATGATACGTGAATTCTTTCCCTCTATCAGGAGTTACTGTATACTTCGTCAAGGGTTCTAACAGTTTTACCATAGCTTCTATTACCAACTTGCTTTTCTTAACAGCTACCTTTTTGATTTTTAGAAAACGAGAATAACGGTCTGTTAGAGTCACTAAACAAGCTTTTCCAGTTTTACCTGCAACAGTATCGGCTTCCCAA
>NZ_KV831720.1:0-1382 GCF_001837205.1 Streptococcus sp. HMSC064D12 | reverse complement strand
TTTTTATTTGAAAAAAACATTAAAAATAGCGCAAAAAACTCTTCTTGTGCTATACTGTAATTGAGATTTTTTAAATTTTTGGTGTTAGAACTGTTGCCTCAGTCCTAGCACTTTTTCTTTGTCGTATTCTTGGTGTGTTGCGAGAATTTTGTAAATGATACGAAGTAGCTTATGTGCGCAAGCAATGACGGCTTTCATCTTACTTCCTCTTTGGGAAATTTTGCTATAAAAAGATGAAAACGCATTGTCTTTAGAGTGAGCCGCAATCAATCCCGACATGGTCAAAGCCTGCTTGATATATCGATTTCCTTGCGTGATATGTGAGGATTTTTTAATGCCAGCACTTTCATAAGATCCTGGGCAGAGCCCAGCCCAAGAAGCTAAGTGTGCGTCTGATTGAAAAGCCTTCACATCTGGTCCAATCTCAGCTAAAATTGTGGCTGCACAAGTTTCACTCACACCAGGAATCATTTGAAGTAATCTATTTTCTTCAGGGAAACTCCTTTTCGATATAAGCTATTATTTCACTCCTTAATTTGTTCATGAGTTTTTGATACAATTGATATTCTTCTAGGCTTTGGTCCAAGAGAAATCGATCCTCCAGTGACAACTTCCCATTCATGGCCTCCATTAATTCTTCGGGACTTGCTTTGACATGCTTGTGAATACAAGCTGTCACATTGTCATAATCAATGAGTTCCCCATTGATAAAGAGCGTTAAAAGAGACTGTCCTGTCTTAGAGAAGATATCAGAAAGATAGCTGGTTAGTTTGATATTAGCACGTTGTAAGAGGTTATGAATCTCATTCTTTATTTGAGTTTGACGTTGTTTGTAAGAACGTAACCTACGAGTGAGTAAACGTAACTGCATCACTTCAGGGCTTGGAATGTAAGATGGCTCAATAAGTCCACAACGTCCGAGCTGTGCAATCCATTCGGCATCTTTCATGTCTGTTTTTCGACCAGGCACATTCTTAATATGTTGGGGGTTAGCTAATATCAAATTGAGTTCTGAGTCTGAGAATATATTAAAGAGTGGTACCCAATATTGGCCAGTGCTTTCAAAAAAGACATGTGTGACGTGATTTTCCAATAACCAATCTAAGGCGTTTTGGAGAGCTATAGTTGTTGTACCAAATTTTTTCTGAATCTTTTTAGGTTTATTGCTTTCTAGTGGACCATCTAGAATACAACAAACGATAGACTTTTGGTGGACATCAATTCCACAACAAGTTTCAATCATAACTTCCATTACAAAAACCTCCTGTTAACTATTGAACAATAGAACAAGAGGCTATTAGTAATTTTATTTTCATGCTCAAGGCATATTCGAGTTATCTCATGACTCTTGTTCATCCAGTTTTTGATACAGGCTAGGCAAA
>NZ_KV831719.1:0-289 GCF_001837205.1 Streptococcus sp. HMSC064D12 | reverse complement strand
CTTTAGAAACAACGTATTTCTCTGGTTGGAACTTAGGTTTTTCTGGTGGACGAACCGCATTGTTGAATTCTTTATCCGCAATTTGACCGACAGTTGCTACAAGAGCTTTAGCAGTACCATCATGAGAAACAGTGATTGTTACATTCGCTTTCATAGTATCGTATGTAACAGTTGCGTCTGTTCCTTTAACTTCTTCTACTGTAAACTTGTGAACGCCTTCTTGGCCTTTCTTGTACTCAATAGCTTTGAACTTAACGTTACCTTTGGCATCGTTCTTAACAGTTTCGAT
>NZ_KV831718.1:0-407 GCF_001837205.1 Streptococcus sp. HMSC064D12 | reverse complement strand
ACCTTATCGTCCAGAGATAAGCCAAGAAACCAACGGTAAGCCGTATTCACCTCAATATCTTTAATGGTTTGGCGCATAGAACGAATGCCATAAAAACATTGAATCAACGGAATTTTAACTAATAAAACAGGGTCTAGACTAGGGCGACCATTATCCGAGGAATAACTATCTTCGACAAGATCATAAATAAAAGAGAAATCAATCGTTTCCTCGACTTTTCTTAGAAAATGGTCTTTAGGCACAAGTTCATCAAGCGTATAGAATCCTACTTGACGTCGATTGTATTCGGGATTTTCTTTGTGAAACATAGGAACACCTCATCAAATACCTTTTTCTTTTATTATACTCCTTCAAAGCAAGAAAAATCCCCAGAAGTATAACTTCTGAGGACTTTGTCTTCAATCTGA
>NZ_KV831717.1:10232-12009 GCF_001837205.1 Streptococcus sp. HMSC064D12 | reverse complement strand
GGGGAAAGTATGCACTTAATTTGACAATTCAAGCTCTAGAAAACTAATAGCTCTGGTGGTGGGGTTAAAAGGTTTTTAGAGATGTATCAAAAAAGGTTGCTAATGAAATAGTGAGTATCGTGTTCCCTTGCATCTCAATATAAACGTCAAATAATTTATGGTAAGTTCAAAGCAAGTATAGCTCGAATCTTACGTTTATTATATTGGCAATACGGTGTAGAAATATACGAAGTGGGCTCTTGCCCAAACCATACTTATATGTAGGTCAGTATACCAGCAAAACTAGGCATTTCCTCTTTTATGGGATACGTAAAAAGAGTAGCTTAATAATATTCGAGTGATATGCTAATTTCAGGTATAAATATGGGAATCGCAAATTTTGGTGTCAAATTTTTTATGTTGATACGGTGGTTCGGGATCAGGAGCAAATTGAAGAATTTATTCGTAATCAATAATAAGAAGACGTGATAGCAGCTCAGTCTTTGTGAGGATTATGATTCGTTTACGGGTGAGAAGAATAAAAGAAAGTAGTCTCGATAAGACCAGCTAGCAAAGGTAGTGCTGAAGGAAAACAATTTGTTAGGCCTTGGTCGTTAGCATAGACATTCAGTCGAAGAACAAACCGCTGGTGATATGACCTGCACCCCAGAAGTTAGACAGAAAAAATCTAACTCTTGGGGTGTTTTTATTATGAAATTATGAGGATAAAGTTCTTATCTATGAACTGAGAAAGCAAGGGGGAAAGCTTTAAGCGACTTTTAAATCAATTTGGGATAAATATTTCTAATCTTAAGTACCTGATTAAATTGATTGATCGCTACGGAATAGAAATCGCCAAAAAAGGAAAGAATTGTTACTATTCTCCTGAATTAAAGCAGAAAATGCGGTTCTAAAAAATGAGAGTACTCCGATTGAGGGAAGAAAAACGGAAATTGTCCGAGGATTGGTAACTGAGTTTTCTTTAGACATGCTTCTAAAGATTATTAAGCTTGCCCGTTCAACTTATTATTACCACTTAAATTAGCTAGATCAAAGCGATAAGGATTATGATATTAAAGCTGAAATTCAAGCTATTTTTACTGAGCATAAAGGAAATTACGGCCATCGTCGAATGACTTTTAAATTACGAAATCGTGTTTTTGGGGTCAATCATAAGAGGTGCAGCGGTTGATGAGCGTACTTGGTTTAATGGCTAGAATTTGCTGTAAACGCAAGTATTCTTCTCACAAAGGAGATATTGGTAAGAAAGGTGATAACCTTGATTCAACGCCAGTTTGAAGCTTCAAAACCAATGGCAAAGTGCTATACGGACGTGACAGGATTTGCCATCCCAGCAAGCACTCAAAAGCTTTATTTATCACCAGTTTTAGATGGTTTCAACAGTGAAATTATTGCTTATAATCTTTCAACGTCACCGAACTTGAAACAAGCTATTGTAGACCATATTGATTATTACAACAACAAACGTATTAAGATAAAACTGAAACTTTCTAGCCAAGGACATATTACCAAACGTGGGAATCCCTATACCAGAAATATTCTCTTTAAGTGCATTCATAACATAGCTTCAGCTAGCCACACCAATCTTTGTCATATCGCAGACTTCTATGAGAAACGGAAAAGACAATCGCAAGTGACTTCAACCAAACCACACACGATTGCCTCTATACATCGTCTTATTAGAACAATGTATTACCTCATAACGCATAACAAACTTTACGATTATACTTCTACCCAAAATCGGTAAAATTGTTTATGCCATATTATTGTAACGCCT
>NZ_KV831717.1:0-10132 GCF_001837205.1 Streptococcus sp. HMSC064D12 | reverse complement strand
ATAAGGTGTTGGTTTAGTGTACACTTTTTACACTGAATTATAGTTAAAAAAGACAATTTCCTTAGTTTGACTATGGAACTCAAACTATTTTTCGGCAAATACTTTGATATACTTGACAATGGTAGAAAAGGACTTAGTCCTGTGCAATACAGGACTAAATCCTTTACTTAAATTATTTGTCTAACTTTTTTCGGGAGCGGGGAGTATAGAGAACGAGTGGTTTTGACTATATACCAAGTAGGTTGATGGATAAATGTTTGATTAATTGAAAATTTAGTAAGATATATAAATACCTCTTAAATATATATTAAGTAGGAATAGTTAATTAGAGATACCTTTTAAAATAATTACAAAATAATTAAAATAATAAAAAATTGAAAAAGGTTGAAAAAAAAAAAATAACATGCTATAATTATACCATCTATATGAATATGAAACATTGGTACTAGTAATTTGGAGCAGCCTTGTTAGTCATCTTTAATCCCTTTGGGGAAGGGGGTTAAATGCAACTTATCTGTGTTTATTGCTACATGATGTTGGATAGGTATGTCATTCCGATGTTTCAGTTTATAAGATAGGGATAGAGCGTAAGTAAAGGGGACGCTCTTTAAAATGGGGAGAAGTTATTATGAAATATATAAGTTAGCAATACTGCTGGATTCAAAAGCACTTTTATTAGCAAAGCGTTTTTTGTCCTGCAGTTTTTTTATTTATCAAATAGTCTATTTTTTAAATTGGGAAGTAAAGATTAAAATGGTTTCTAATATTACTATCTTTTGATGCTTTACATTTAGGATTCTTTTGTCTTAATTTCTTGATTTTATTAGTTATGATTGTCTTTTATTGAGACCTTTTTTCTTTATCTACTTTACATAACTTACTTAAGAAGACCAATGATAAGAGTATACCCTTTAGTGCTTTTTTTAAAAGATAAATAGTTTTATCTATTTTGTTTGGAAAAATAAAGTGTTTATGTAAAGTTTTATATGTCAATATTATATTGATTTTGTATAGGTTATAGGGGGATTTAATGGGAAAATTAAATATTATGGTTGTCTTTGGAACGAGGCCAGAGGCAATAAAAATGGCGCCGTTAATTCTTGAGTTGAAAAAACATCAAGAAACTATTAATACTATTACAGTGGTGACAGCACAACATCGTCAGATGCTTGATCAAGTTTTGGATACTTTTGAAATAGTTCCTGATTATGATTTGGATATCATGGGGAAAAATCAATCGCTTCAGGAAATTACTTCTAAAATTTTGTCTAAATTTGATCCTGTTGTAAGAAAAGAAAAACCTGATTTGGTTTTAGTTCATGGTGATACAACAACAACTTTTGCTGCCGGCTTAGTTGCATTTTACAATAAAGTAAGTATCGGCCATGTTGAGGCTGGACTTAGAACATACGATAAATATTCACCATATCCAGAGGAAATGAACCGTCAGATGACTGATAGCTTTTCTGATTTATATTTTGCACCTACTCAAGAAAGTAAGGCTAATTTATTGTCAGAAAATCATAAAAAAGAGGCTATTTATGTCACTGGTAATACAGCGATAGATGCCCTAAAACTAACAGTTAAAGATAATTATTATCATGAAGTTCTAGATAAAATTGATGATAGAAGAAAGATTATTTTAGTAACGATGCACCGTAGAGAAAATCAAGGTGAGCCAATGCATCGAGTATTCAAAACTCTTCGACTAATGGTTGATAACCATCCTGAGATTGAAGTAGTTTATCCTGTTCATTTGAGTCCCTCTGTACAAGCAGTAGCGAAAGAAGTTTTGGGTGACCATGATAGAATTCATCTAATTGCTCCTTTGGATGTTTTTGATTTCCATAATTTAGCATCTAGAAGTTATTTTATTATGTCGGATTCAGGTGGTGTTCAAGAAGAAGCTCCCTCACTTGGGAAGCCTGTCTTAGTATTACGAGATACAACGGAACGTCCAGAAGGTGTTAAAGCTGGGACACTGAAACTTGTCGGGACAGATACAAAAAAAGTGAAAGAAGCAATGGAGTCGCTTTTAACAGATGAAGCTCTATATAAAGAAATGTCTGAGGCTCCCAATCCTTATGGTGATGGAAAAGCAGCTGAAAGAATAGTTCAAGCTATTAAAGTGTACTTTAATTTAGCAGATTCTGTTTCAGAGTTCCATGAAGGGGGAGATTAGGTGTGAAAAAAGATAAAAAAGTCTGGTATTGGATTTTATTTTTGATTTTCTTTGAAGCTTTATTGTTTTCTTATTGTTATCAATTCAATCCTGAGTACTTTATGTTTGAGTCTATCCTTCTTGTTCTAGGTATTGGCGCAGTATGTTTTTTATCTGAACTTCTGATTACCTGGATGATAATTTTAAGTTTTGCTTTAAGTATTTTTATTTTGGTTAGTGGTGTTGTCTATATATCACTTCAAGATACTTTAGTACTTATTTTTAGTTTTCCTTTGTTGCTTGGAATTTTATCAAAGATTAAGTCTTATTTTTATAAATATATTTCTTCTGTTCAAATTGAGGAAAGAAAAGCTAGAAAATCTTATCAAGCAGTATTAAAAGAAATTAAATTGAATGAGAATAAATTTATTAATGCGCTTTTGATTCATTATTCTCATGAAGAACAGTTTTTTGAATTGGATCCTCGAGAATATAATCATTTGATTACTAGTATTTATCTTAAAATTTCAAAACAGTTGAATCGTTTTGAGCAAATTTTTTATGTTGCTGATGGAAGTTTCTTAATTTTATCAAAAAATGATTCAAGAAACTTAAATGATTTTTATAAAGATAGTCTTGAAAGACAGTTAAAAGGGATAACATTCGATTGGGGAAATAATCATCAAAGTATTCAATTTCAGACAGGATTTCTTGAAATTAATAAGAATAATTTAAAAAAATTTGATGATTATAGTGAGTTAATTAGCAATTTAAACCGTCAACTAGAGACAGATATAATTGTTGAATATTAGGGGGAAAAATTATGACCATTACTAATTTGTTTTTTGTATTTGCTTTATCTATTAGTCTTCTTTTTGTTATTACTTTCATAGTTTTATTTATCCAGTATACAATTATCTATGAACGTGTTTCCCATAATTTCAAGGCGGTGGAACATGGTTAGTCAATTTTTAATGATTTTTACGCTAGTATCGATTTGGATTTCTTTAATTTGGGGAGTAGTTATCCTAGTTTCTGGTGTTCATTTTTGGCTAAAGCATAGTGATTTTAAAGTAGATAAGAAAGCATTGCCTTATTATCCGAAGGTTACTATTGTCGTCCCAGCACATAATGAAGATGTCGTTATTGCACAGACTGCAAAAGCTATATTAAATTTGAATTATCCACATGACAAAGTTGAGTTACTTTTATTTGCGGACAATTGTTCAGATAGTACTTATGAAGAGTGTCTATCTGTTCAGGCATTACCAGAATATGAAGGGCGTAATATCACAATTATTAACCGCAAAGGAACTGGTGGAAAAGCGGGTGTTCTTAATGATGCGCTCAAGATGGCAGAAGGTGATTATATTTGTATTTATGATGCGGATGCCATGCCTGAAAAGAATGCACTTTACTTTTTAGTTAAGGAAGTTTTAAAAGATCCAGAAAGAAGAGTAGCTGCTTTTGGACGGAATAAAACAAGAAATGCAAAACAAAATTTCTTAACACGTTGTATAAATCAAGAAATTGTCGTAACGCAACGTGTACACCATGTTGGAATGTGGCATTTGTTTAAAATAGGTCGTATTCCAGGTACTAATTTTATTATTCAAACTGATTTTGTAAAAAGTATTGGTGGTTGGAGAAATGGTGCTTTAACAGAAGATACAGATATTTCCTTCAAGATTATGCAAAGCGGTAAATTAATTGCATTGGCATATAATTCCGAGGCGTTTCAACAAGAACCTGAGACCCTTAAAAGTTACTATATGCAACGAAAACGTTGGGCCAAAGGTAATTACGAAGTTGTTTTATCAAATTTTAAACACTTGTTCGGTAAAGGAAATTGGCGAGTAAAACTAGAAGTTGCTAATTACTCTTGTATTTTCTTCTGGTTTAATGGAGCGATTGTCTTATCAGATTTAATTTTCTTTGCCAATGTTTTAGCTATTATTTTACATCCTTTCTTTCCTACTATACAAATTCCGTTTGCATTTGATGCAAGTAATATATACATAGCTCAATTGATGTTATTTAATTGGCTATTAATGATTGGTTTGTATTTATTACAAATCAATGTTGCGTTAGCATCGCAATTCGGACAAGCGACAAGTAAGCAAGTTTGGCTAGCGATTCTCTCTTATTTTAGTTACGCACAGTTGTTCATTATTGTTTCTTTAGATTCGTTGTGGTCTATTATCATGGATAAAGTTCTTCACCGTGAAGGAACAACATGGGTTAAAACTAAACGTTTTGCAGAATAGGAGTGTATATGAAAATAAAATACTTTAAATATTTTTGGTTTATAGTAACCCTTGGTCTATTTGTTTTTTTGATGTTTTCAGTAAGAATTAAAACCAAGACAGATATTCGTAATAGGATTTACCAACAGTGGGAGAGACACTTCGTAGTAAAAGATGGTAATGAAGCTTATATCAAAACTACAAATGATAAAGATAAGGACATTGTACTCTCGGAGTCCCAAAGTTACGGGATGCTAATAACTGTTAGAGCGGCTCAGAAAGGTCTAGCGAGTCAACAAGATTTTGAAAGACTCTACAAATATTATTTATCTCATCGTATTGAAGGAAGTCAATTGATGTCTTGGGAACAAATTGTTCAAAAGAGTTCTAAAAATGTTGACGAACACAATGCAACGGACGGAGATCTTTATATTGCTTATGCTTTAATTGAAGCCTCAAAACAGTGGCCAAGTCAGAAAGACGAGTATCAAACGCAGTCTAAGGCTATCTTGCAGGATATTCTCAAATATAATTATAATGAAAATACTGGAATCTTAACTGTTGGGAACTGGGCAAACAGAGATTCAAAGTATTATAATCTAATGAGAACATCTGATGCTTTACCAAAGCAATTCCAATCATTTTATGAAGTTACTAAAGATAAAAAATGGTTGAGTATTAGCGATAAGATGTTAAGCAGTCTGGAAACAATTAGTTCTCAAACAGAAACCGGATTAATTCCAGATTTTATCTGGGTTGACCAATCGGGAGTTCGTAATGTTAAGCCTCATACTATCTCCTCCCAGTTTGACTCTACTTATTCTTATAACGCTTGTCGTCTTCCATACAATCTTACACAAAGTAACGATGAAAAGAGTCAGAGAGTCCTCAGTAAGCTATTGGATTTCTTCATGACACAGAAGAATATTTTTTCTAATTATAATTTAGATGGTAATTTTTTAGATGACCATCAGGCTGCATGTTTTAAAGCACCAATTGCTCTTGCAGCTGATAAAGATTCAGGATATTTGAAATTGGTTCAGCAAAATAAAATAGTTTTTATGCAGAACCTACCAGTAAATAATTATTATGATTCTGCAATTATTACTTTGGTTACCATGGAATTTTTTTAAATTATCATTATAGTATTTAGTTTGAATAGAAGAATACTTTAAGTAAATTTGAAGGTATACTATTGAGCTATTAATATGAGATGGTGATTGTATTCTTTTTCAGTATTTAAGAACGTTAATTGATAAAAGTCTTTTAAATAGCTAGAGTATTAAGAAAAATTACAAAGTAGTTATTAATCACGAATAACTTAGAAACTTCCCTAAAGCTGTTCTCTAGAAACAGATATTAAGGGAAGTTTTTTGATTGTATATGATAAATGTTTAGAACTGTCTCACCCTCTTTTTATGTTTTAGCTTAGCTTTCTATGGTATAATAGTACCATGACTATTATTAATCAATTCGTCACTTTGGCGAGTCACCTTGTATTTATAGGATTGAGCTACCATATGCTGATTAGCCTCTTTGATTGGGCGAAGATTATCAAAAATCCGATTGAAAATACTGGAAAATTGAAACTCTTTTTGCTCTTTATCAGTATTGCCTTAGGCTACCTTATCAGTTCCTTTATTCTGTCGGTTTTAGCTTTTGGACAGAATATGGCCAGCTCGATTTCTTAAATTAGTGATTTTAAAAGACTTTTGATATAATACAAAAAGATGAAAATGACCCTTGAAAGGAATCCTTATGGATAAAATTATTGTGCAGGGTGGCAACACTCGATTAAGTGGTGAGGTTGTCATTGAAGGTGCTAAAAACGCTGTCCTCCCTTTGTTGGCGGCGACTATCTTGGCCTCGGAAGGTCAAACAACCTTAACTAATGTTCCAATCTTGTCAGATGTTTACACGATGAATAATGTTGTTCGTGGTTTAGATGTTGCTGTAGACTTTGACGAGGAAAACAATACCGTTGTTGTTGATGCTAGTGGAGAAATTCTCGATCAAGCACCATATGAGTATGTTAGTAAGATGCGTGCATCAATCGTAGTTCTTGGACCTATTCTTGCCCGTAATGGTCACGCTAAGGTCTCAATGCCTGGCGGTTGTACGATTGGTAGTCGTCCAATCGACCTCCACCTCAAAGGTTTGGAAGCAATGGGTGCTAAAATTACCCAAGTTGGTGGTGACATTACTGCGACGGTAGAAAACCTTAAAGGTGCAACGATTTATATGGACTTCCCATCTGTTGGTGCCACTCAAAACCTTATGATGGCAGCAACTTTGGCTGATGGTGTTACAACCATTGAAAATGCTGCGCGTGAACCAGAAATCGTTGACTTGGCTCTTCTTCTTAACGAGATGGGAGCAGACGTCAAAGGTGCTGGAACTGAAACACTCGTGATTAAAGGTGTTAAAGCTCTCCATGGTACTAAACATGCAGTTGTTCAGGACCGTATTGAAGCAGGTACCTTTATGGTAGCAGCGGCTATGACTTCTGGAGATGTCCTCATCAAAGATGCTATCTGGGAACATAACCGTCCTTTGATTTCAAAATTATTGGAAATGGGTGTTGATGTTAAGGAAGAAGAAGGTGGCATTCGTGTTAAATCTGATGTTTCTCAATTGAAACCAGTAACCGTTAAAACTCTACCTCACCCAGGTTTCCCAACTGACATGCAGGCTCAATTTACAGCACTTATGGCAGTGGTAAACGGTGAATCAACCATGATTGAAACTGTCTTTGAGAATCGCTTCCAACACTTGGAAGAAATGCGTCGTATGGGACTTCATTCAGAAATTCTTCGTGATACGGCTATGATTCACGGTGGTTTGCCACTTCAAGGTGCTCAAGTTATGTCTACTGACCTTCGAGCTTCGGCAGCACTTATTCTTACAGGAATGGTGGCTGAAGGAACAACGACTGTTGGTAAATTAACTCACTTGGATCGTGGTTACTATCAATTCCATGAGAAACTAGCTAAACTAGGAGCAAATATTTCACGTGTAAGTGAGGCTTAGTATGGAAACTGGTAAAGGCTATGTTTTTCGTCAATTATTACTTGTTTTGAGTGTGTGTGTGATTGGCCTTGTTTTTCTAGCTATCGGTTTGATGGTTGGCTATGCTGTTTTAGGAGAGGGCAAGGATCCGATAAGCATCTTAAAACCAGAAACTTGGCAGGCAATTGTTGCTAAATTTACAGGAAAATAAAAGGGAGTGGGAAGTAATCCCGCTCCTTTAGTCATGACATTCATATAAAAGAAAGAGAACAATGGCAAAAAGAAAGACATCTTTAACAAATAAACAGAAACGTCAACTAGTCTCGTTACTAATAGCGGTCTTGATTGCAGTGTTAGGTTACATTGGAACGAGTAATAAGCTCTCACCTAACAATCCAATCAAGCAGGTAGCTAGTCTAGTCTCGGGAAAATCTAATAACTCCGTCAAATCAAAAGGCTCAACAAGAGGGCAGTCTACGCCACAAGAGCAGCTCGCTGAGACAGTGATGACTAGCTCTGTCAAGAGTCAACTAGGAAACGCCATAGAATGGAATGGGGCAGGGGCTTATATTGTTAATGGTAATAAGACCAATCTTAATGCTAAGGTATCTAGCCAACCCTATGCTAGTAACCAAGTTAAAACCGTTCAAGGACAAACGGTTCCTACAGTTGCGAATGCCTTGTTAAGTAAAGCGACCAGACAGTACAAAAATCGTCAAGAAACAGGGAATGGCTCAACTTCTTGGACACCAGCTGGATGGCATCAAGTTCACAATCTTTCAGGAGAGTATAGCCATGCCGTAGACCGAGGCCATTTGTTAGGTTATGCGCTAGTAGGTGGCCTCAAAGGATTTGATGCCTCGACTTCAAATCCAGAGAATATTGCTGTTCAAACTGCTTGGGCTAACCAAGCTAATAGTGAAACTTCCACAGGCCAAAACTATTATGAAAGCCTGGTACGAAAAGCTCAGGATAAAAACAAACGTGTCCGTTACCGCGTGACTCTCATTTATGAAGGAGATAACCTGATTCCATCAGGATCACATCTTGAAGCCAAGTCAGCAGATGGCTCGCTTGAGTTCAATGTCTTCGTTCCAAATGTCCAAAAGGGAATTACCCTAGATTATTATTCAGGGAAAGTAACGGTGAATTAACGAAACAAACGACTCCGATTGGAGTCGTTTTTAGTATCCAGAAAAACAAAAACCCACCCGTAGGTGAGTTTTTATTTTATTCACTAGCTTGCTCCCATTGTTTAGAGAGGTAGCGAGAGTAGCTAGAAATAGCAAAGTTAACCACGAAATAAGCTAAAGCCACAATACCGTATAAGGTAAAGATTTGACTAGGTTCGTAGTAACCACCCATCAAAATCTGACTCTTACCAAACAATTCCTGTAAGGCGATAACAGAGTAAAGGAAAGAAGTATCCTTGATAACTGTTACGAATTGAGAAATGATAGATGGCAACATCTTACGAATAGCTTGTGGGAAGATAATGTAAATAAAGATTTGTTTGTTGTTAAATCCTTGAGACAAGCCAGCTTCCGTTTGACCATGGTCGATAGAGTTCAGTCCCCCACGAATGATTTCCGCCAAAGCAGCTGAAGTAAAGACCGTGAAGGAGGTAATCCCTGCCGCAGTTGACTTGAGTTGGAAGACCAAGAAGATAATGAAAATCCAAAGCAAGTTAGGAACGTTACGGACGAACTCAACGTAGATAGAAGCAATCCAACGAAGGATAGGATTCTTTCCGTTACGCATCACCGCCAGAATTGTTCCGAACAGGGTAGATAGCACGATGATGAAGAAAGACAAGTAAAGGGTCGTCCACATCCCTTGTGCCAAGAATTTAAGGTTAGTAGCTGATAAAACTTCTGACATAGTGGACCTCCTTAGTAAGCTTTCTTATTCTCTTCTTCTTTACGACGTGCCCAAGTAGCTAGAGGGAAACACATGATAAAGTAGAGGAAGGCAGCCCCAGCAAAGGCCGGCACATAGTTAGTGGTATCATAAGCCCAAGCCTTAGCAGTGAACATGATATCCGCCCCAGAAATGATAGCAACTGTTGAAGTGTTCTTAATCAAGTTAACCACTTGGTTGGTCAATGGTGGCAAGATAGTACGGACTGCTTGAGGCAAGATGATGATACGCATGGTATCAGCGTAGGTGAATCCTTGAGACAAAGCCGCTTCGGTTTGACCTTTAGGAACCGCCTCGATACCTGTACGAATAATTTCAGAGATATAGGCTCCTGTGTAGACCCCTACACAAAGGATAGCTGTCAATGAAATTGGAATCATGATATGGCCATCAGTCAAGATTGAAATCCCATAGAAGACAACCACGAATTGCACGAGCAAGGGTGTGTTCTGGAAGATTTCGACATAAACACGTGAAATGCCACGAAGGACCTTGTTATGAGTCGAACTCATAGCCCCAAAGATGAGCCCAAGAAGAAGAGCTACAATCAAGGCACCAATTGAAATGCCAAGGGTGTAAAAGAAACCTTTGGCAAACTGCCCAAAGTTAGCGAAGAAAGCAGCCCAACGTTCAAGAGCGAAAGGACTAGCCGTTTCAGTTAAAAGATACATAAATTCAGGACTCCTTTCTATTTATCTTCAGCCTTAGCTGGTTTCAAGTGATACTTATCGTAAAGTTTTTGAAGGGTACCATCTTTTTGCCATTTAGCAATCAAATCGTTGGTATAATCAATCAA
>NZ_KV831716.1:0-504 GCF_001837205.1 Streptococcus sp. HMSC064D12 | reverse complement strand
CACGTCTTCTTGTAATTGATTACGAATATATTCTTCAATTCGCTTCTGATTTCGCCCAACCGTATCAACATAAAACCCTCGACACCAAAATTTGCGATTCCCATATTTATACTTTAAATTTGCGTGTCGGTCGAATATCATTAAGCTACTTTTACCCTTTAAATATCCCATAAATGAAGAAATACTTAGTTTCGGTGGTATACTCACTAACATGTGAATATGATCTGGGCAAGCTTCTGCTTCATGAATTTCAACGCCTTTTCTTTCACATAATAACCGTAAGATTTGACCAATACTTGCTTTGTATTTCCCATAGATTATCTGACGTCTATATTTTGGGGCGAAAACAATATGATACTTACAATTCCATGTAGTATGTGCTAAACTATTATTATCCTGTCTCATCAGGGGGCCTCCTTTTGTATATTAGTTAGTGGTCGGGAAACCTTATCTAATATAACACTTTAGGGGGACTTTTTTTGATACATCGCTAAAAGCTTTTCG
>NZ_KV831715.1:0-9425 GCF_001837205.1 Streptococcus sp. HMSC064D12 | reverse complement strand
ACATCTTATCACCCAAATAAATTCTTGTCAATAGATTTTTGAAAAAAATAAAGCAGTACAATCGTGTACCGCTAAATAAGTTATTTAAAAATTTCTTTTACTTGACTTGTAACCATACTTTTCTATAAAGTCTTGGCGGAACTCAAGTAAATTGTCATCTATAATAGCCTGTCGTACTTTAGCCATTAAATTCACCAAGAAGTAGAGATTGTGATAACTTGTCAGGCGAATTCCAAACGTTTCATCTGCTTTCAATAAATGTCTCACATAGGCACGTGTGTAATTCTTACATGTATAACAATCACACTCAGGATCTATAGGGCTAAAATCTTCTGCATACGCCGCATTTTTAACCACGAGACGTCCTTGACTCGTCATACAAGTTCCGTTACGAGCAATTCGTGTTGGGAGAACACAATCATACATGTCAACGCCACGAATAACACCGTCGATCAAACTATCTGGTGCCCCTACCCCCATAAGATAACGTGGTTTATTCTCAGGAAGTAAAGGTACAGTAAAGTCTAGAACTGCATTCATCTCTTCATGGGTTTCTCCTACTGCAAGACCTCCAATTGAATAACCTGGAAAATCCATGGAAACCAAATCCTGTGCAGATTGTCTACGAAGATCTTCAAAACCCGCTCCCTGTACGATTCCAAAAAGACCTTGGTCATGTGGACGACGATGTGCTTTTAGCCCTCGTTCTGCCCAACGACTTGTACGTTCAATAGAATTTTTCACATAATCGTATGGTTGGTAAAATTGAGGGCATTCATCAAAACTCATCATAATATCTGAACCGAGATTATTCTGAATCGAGATCGCTTTTTCAGGAGATAAAAACATCTTACTTCCATTAAGGTGATTTTTAAAAGTTACACCTTCTTCCGAGATGTTTCGTTTTTCGGCCAATGAATATACTTGGAAACCACCGCTATCTGTAAGAATCGCTTGGTCCCAATTCATGAATTTATGGAGTCCTCCAGCTTTAGCAACGAGCTCATCACCAGGTCTTAGCCATAAATGATAGGTATTGGCCAAAATAATTCCTGAACCCATCTGCTTTAATTCTTCAGGAGATTGCGTTTTTACTGTAGCTTGGGTACCTACAGGCATAAACATCGGTGTTGGAAAAGTTCCATGAGGCGTGATAATTTCCCCCAAGCGTGCCCCTGTGTGTTTTTCTTTCTTTATAAGACGATATTTAATAGGAAAGTCAGTCATTTATACTCCTTACATTAGGAAAAACAGTCCTAAGTATTTTTTAGTAAGTGGTCATTATCCACAACCGCTTTAGTTTATCAAAAATTACAAGAATTGTCAGCTCTATATTTTCAAAGTTTCGATGAATAACAACAAACATCAACACTATCATTTATAGCAAAAAACAAAAAGCAACAGTCTCGAGCACTGTTGCTTTCAATAATGTCTTAAGCTGAAAGAACTTTACGTCCTTTACGACGACGAGCTGCAAGAACACGACGTCCGTTTTTAGTTGACATACGGTGACGGAATCCGTGTTTACGTTGACGACGGATTTTACTTGGTTGATAAGTACGTTTCACGTTGAATACCTCCTGATAGATTTTCGTATTCGTTTAGCCGGCTATTTTTGATCAGTTACTAAACATACCATACTATTTTATAGCAATAGCTTAATCTTGTCAAGAATTACTTAGATATTAATTTCATTATATCTTCGATGCCCGGAGGCTAGTGATAACTGTAAACTACAATGCCGTTCCTATATCATCGCTTGCTCATAACCTTCTTGCTAGTTTAGCTATTTTCTTGAGTACCTCTTTTCGCTTATGATCACTCATATACTCAACAGGTGAAACCTGGGTAACTTTGACCGGTTTAATACCACAAGGTTTTAGGACTTGAAATTTTAGGACTTTGCTATAATCTTGAACTAAAGGTAGAACAATCTTTGGTGTATTGTGGGTTGTAATAATCCAAGCTTTCCCAGTCAATTTACCATCCAATCCACGGGGTGTATTTTCATAGGCAAAGCCAGCAACAAAAACGCGTTCAATAAATCCTTTCAAGATAGCTGGCATTCCACTCCACCAAGTTGGAAAAATAAAAATCAACTGATCTGCCCAAGTTATTAAATCTCGATGGTCTTTCATAGCTACATCGTGCGCTAAGTCTCTTCTCCTATGTGTTGTATCAAAACGTAAAACAGGATCGAACTTCTCTTTATACAAATCTAGAATCTTTAACTCATGTTTAGACGATAAATTTTCTTTAACAGTCTCTAGTATAGAGGCATTGTAGCTCTTATCGTTTGGATGGGCGTAGATAATTAAGGTTTTCATTGTTTAGCTCCTTTAACATAGATGTCTAACATAGTACTAACAGTCTCTTCAATAGTGTTACTATTGAAATTATCACCAATAGGACTCCTTACCAAAACGGCTAATCCAGTAATAAAACTCCAGATATGAACTAATATTTCTGCCTCACTACCCGAAATGTTCATTTCACTTTTTAGCTTCAAAACCACACTCTTAAAGTGCTCAAACCCTGGTAAATGGGCATTAACAGAGATACTGTCCCGAGTGAGCTCCATATAATTGAAAGGAAACTTAATAAACAAGGCCTCAAAACTATTTGTTTCTTTTTGAGCAAATTCCACAAAATTACAGCCCATTAATACTAATTGACCTCTTACATCAAGCGAAGAGTCTACCCCTTTTGTCAGATACTTCAAAAAGATCTCAGATAAATGCTCCAAAACTACCTGAAGATATACATCCTTATTTTCAAAGTGCTTATAGGGTGCCCCATGGGTGACCCCACATCTTTGAGCCACCGTTCGGATAGATAGTTGATCGACACCTCTTGTTCTTATCTCCTCGACTCCAGTTGCGATTAACTTTTCCTTCAATTCAGCAGTATTACGTTTCATTTTGACTCCTATTTCCATCTAAGTAGACAGCGACTACCTTTTAAATAAAGTATACACCGTCTACTTTTTATTGTCAAAAAAAACTAGCCTTCAAATAAGACTAGTTTCTGTAAGCAATAAACGCTATTGTAATCATACTTTTGTCACAACAACGTAACGATTAGGATCGTCCCCTTCCGAGTGACTTTCAACACCTTCAATTTGAGAAAGTGCCTTATGGATAATTTTTCGTTCACTATTCGTCATTGGATCCATAACGTACTCTCGACCTGTTTCTTTTACTTTAGCTGCCGTTTTTTCTGCTAAATCAATCAAAGTCTCTGTGCGTTGCTCCAAATAATCACGAACATTAAGAACAACACTAAAACGTTTAGAATGACGATCGTGCAAATAATTTTGCGCTAAAAGTTGTAAAGACTTGAGAACCTTGCCATGATAACCGATAACACGACCAGGTTGGTCTGTTTCAATCTGAATGATAATATTGCGACGATTGTGACTAACCTCTAGACTAGCATCAACATCCATTTCATAGATAATTTTTTCGAGGTAAGATAAAACATCATCTGCAGCCCCTTGAATATCTTCTAAATTATTTTCAGAAGACTCATCCGAACTAAACTCAGATGCCACAAAAGAACTGAAATCTCCTTCAGAAGTTTCCGGAGTTTGAACTTGAGCCACCGGTTCTAGTTGGGGCTCAAGCGAATTTGCCATAAATTCTGTAACATCCCCTTCTGATGACTCACGTTTAACAGATAGAGGAATAATTGTTGCCTTTGGTTGCTCCTGTTTCTTATCTGGCAACTCTTCATCAAGAGTCTCTGTAGAAACTGGTTGCTTTAAGTCTTCATGTGCAATTTCCTTATTATCTGAAACCGTAACAAGTTTTGTCACTTTATTGAAAGCAATCGTTTCGTCTTTTGGACTTGCGACAGAATCGTCTAATTGTTTTATAGCATCAGGAGCCACTTTAACGGTGTTTTGATTTGCTTCATGAGTTATCTTTTCATTTATTGGTTCAACACTAACTCGAGCTGGCTTCTTTCCGAACCCTAGAAAACCTTTTTTCTCACGAGAAATCACCTTAATATGAGCCTTCATACGAGGTAAATTAAGATCTTTCAAACCTTTTTCGATAGCTTGTTCGACTGTTCGTCCAGAATAGACAACCATAATAAGCCTCCTTATTTACGTTTATGCGCCTTTTTCTTGGCACGACGAATCTTAGCTTTACGTTCTTTTTCTTCCGCTTCCAAACGATTACGTTCTTCAATGATTTTAAACGGATTATTAAAAATCAAAATCTGAACAACTTGGAAGGCGTTTGAAACTGCCCAGTAAAGTGCTACCCCTGAAGAAATCTGAGTTCCAAACCAGAAAATAAAGATTGGAAGCATGATATTCATAACAAGAAGCATTGCACTACGATCTTTAGCCGCCTTATTTGTCAACCAAGTTGAAAGGAAAGTGAAAGCAGCCGCCAAAATCGGAAGAATAAAGTAAGGGTCTTTCTGACCTAGGTCAACCCAGAGGAATGTTCCTTCTCGCAATTCTGGCACTCGTGTGAGCGCTCCGTAAAGAGCCATCAAAATAGGGAATTGAATCAAGAGAGGAACGAAGCTTGCGTAAGGATTTACACCATGCTCTTTATAAAGATCTTGTTGTGCATAAGCAAGAGCTTCACGATTCTCGCGTCCAGGATACTCACTCTGCAAGCGACGTAACTCTGGCTGCAACTCTTGTAGTTCACGGCTTGACTTAATTTGGCGATTATACAAAGGAATCATTACTGCACGAATTAAGATCGTGAAAATAATAATACCTAATCCAATAGAACCACC
Organism: Streptococcus sp. HMSC064D12; assembly: GCF_001837205.1. NCBI lineage: Bacteria > Bacillati > Bacillota > Bacilli > Lactobacillales > Streptococcaceae > Streptococcus > Streptococcus sp. HMSC064D12. The sequence continues at coordinate 4,661 of NZ_KV831715.1, read as the reverse complement.
AAATGAAAGCCCTTGAATAGCCTTCCCAAACATTAAAATAAGACGTTCCCAAAGGCCTGTAGAGTGACTTGTAACATCACTTCGTCCACACGCGGACAAAAGCAAGAGAGCTCCTGCACCTAAAACAGATATATTAAGTTTTTTCTTCACTAAAAACTCCTTTTTAATACGATAAAGAACTGCTTCGCTTCCATTCATTAAGAGTATCTCAAAAATCAGGAGTGATCTTAGTTTATCCTACAATGTAAAGAAGCAAGACAATCTTCTAGTCCTTATATAACTTTGCTATTTTTAAGACATGAACGAGATTGCTATAAATGTCTTGATAACTTAAGTCTTCAACACCTTTACGAGCAATAACGACAAAATCTTGATGTTCTAACTGAGATGACATGTCCATTAGTGCATGTCGTAGACGACGTTTTACCCGATTCCGAGTAACCGCATTACCAAGACGCTTACTGACTGACAAACCCACTCTAAAATGAGGTAGATCACGATCCAGACAGTAGACAACAAATTTTCGATTAGCAACACTGTGTCCTGCATCAAATAATGCTTTAAAGTCTTTCTCTTTCTTAACGCGATAAGATTTTTTCAAAATGCGACTCCAAACTCAAAATTAGTACTATTATATCATAAATAGCAAAAAAGCCCAAAACCTTATGGTTAGGGCCTTAGAGACTTATTTTTTTAGAGCTTTTTGAGCTTCTTTGATTTGCCATTTAACCTGGTCAAAACCAGTTCCACCAAGGGAATGACGACGTTCAACAGCTGTATGAGATTTAAGTGTCTCATAGATGTCCTCTTCAATTAGGTCTGAAACTTCTTGATAACGTTCGAGAGGAACATCCTGAAGGTAATAACCAGCTTTGGTACACTCAAGGACAAGTTTTCCAACAATCTCATGTGCTTCACGGAATGGTAGGCCTTTAGATGCAAGATAATCAGCCAACTCTGTAGCATTTGAAAAATCTTTCTCTGTTGATTCTGCCATATGTTTGTCATTAACAGTCATTGTATTGAGCATGCCTGCGAGAATATCAATAGCGACAGTAATCGTTTCTACCGTATCAAACATACCCTCTTTATCTTCTTGGAGATCTTTATTGTAGGCCAAAGGTAATGACTTCATCACCGTCAACAATCCAATCAAATTGCCATAGACACGACCTGATTTCCCACGAATTAGTTCTGCCATATCTGGGTTTTTCTTTTGAGGCATAATAGAAGAGCCTGTTGAAAAAGTATCAGATAGAGTTACAAACTTAAACTCGTTAGAACACCAGTTAATGATTTCTTCACAAATACGTGTCATATGCATCATGAGAATACTTGAGTTTGACAAGAATTCGAGAATAAAGTCACGATCGGAAACAGCATCCAAGGAATTGCTATATGGTTTTGCAAAACCCATTAAGTCAGATGTCATATTACGATTAATCGGGAAAGTTGTTCCTGCTAGTGCAGCAGCTCCGAGTGGAGAGATATCCGTATGCTTGATATTAAATTCAAAACGTTCGGCATCACGTGTAAACATGTTGTAATAAGCCATCAAGTGGTGACCAAAAGAAATCGGTTGTGCATGCTGCAAGTGAGTGTAGCCTGGCATAATTGTATAGGTATGTTTGTCTGCTAGATTGACCAAAGTAGCACGTAAGTTATCGAGCTTCTCAATAACTTCCACTAGTTTGGCTTTTAGATACAAGTGCATATCCGTAGCTACTTGGTCGTTACGTGAACGTGCTGTATGAAGTTTTCCTGCTACTGGTCCAATTTTAGCTGTCAAAAGACTCTCCATATTCATATGAATATCTTCATTGGAAACATCAAATTCTAGTTTACCAGCCTTATATTCCTCAAGCAGTTCTTCCAAGCCCTGTTTAATTTGCAATGCTTCCTCTTTGGTAATAATTCCTGTCTCACCGAGCATAGTAACATGGGCAATAGACCCTTTAAGGTCAAACTCTGCCATTTTTTGGTCAAATGAAATTGAAGCACCGAATTCTTCTACCCATTTTTCAAGACTAGCTTCGAACCGACCGCCCCATAGTTTATGATTTTCTGCCATAGTTTTATTTTGAAGATTTCCCCTCACTGGGATAATCTTTTATCCTTTCTTAATACTTATAACAAGTAACGACCTCTTTGGTCACAATAACTTAAATGAAAAAAGCTAGATAGTATTTGTCTAGCTTAATTTGTCTCTCTGGACACTTGTTTTCCTAAAACCCGATCTCTGTCGTAGTTTATTTAGGCTCGTGACGCCTCTCAGAACGCCTTAACGATAATAATATAAGTTATAAGAAAAGAGTATCAGATGTGGCTCTCTGTCCACTTTTATCTGATAAGAAGCGTTTTTCTTCTAATAGCCTACTTTTCTTATGAAATTTGTCATTAATTGTCAAATGGATGGTTAACTTGTGAATTAACCTGAGTTGGAAGACCCCAAAGCTTGATAAATCCAATCGCAGCATCCTGATCAAAGCTGTCAGCTGATGTGTAAGTAGCCAAGTTTTCATCATACAATGAATTAGCTGATTGACGTGCTACTACTTGAGCATGCCCTTTGTAAAGTTTAACTTTAGCGATACCATTAACAACTTTTTGTGTTTCCTTAATATAAGCAATGATAGCTTGTGTTGCTGGGCTAAACCACAAAGCATTGTAGATAAGGTTTGACAATTCATTTTCAAGAATTGGCTTAAAATGAGAAACTTCACGTACCAAAGTTAAGTCCTCAATTTCTTTATGAGCTGTCAAAAGGGCGATAGCTCCTGGACATTCATAAATTTCACGAGATTTGATACCTACAAGACGGTTCTCAACGTGGTCGATACGTCCGACACCATGCTTACCAGCAATAACATTCATCTCTTGAATAAGGTCAGCCAATTTCATTTCTTTACCGTTAAGAGCAACTGGTTTCCCTTCTTTAAAGGTTACATCGACATATTCAGCTTCATCTGGCGCAGACTCTGGTGAATTGGTAATCCCAAAAGCCTCTTCTGGAGCTTGATTCCAAGGATTTTCAAGAACACCACACTCATTAGCACGTCCCCAAAGGTTTTGATCGACTGAGTAAGGATTATCAAGGTCTGCTGGAACTGGAACACCATTAGCCTTAGCATACTCAATTTCTTCCTCACGAGACCATTTCCATTCACGCACTGGCGCCACTACTTTAAGACTTGGGTCTAGGGCAGCAATGGCAACTTCGAAACGAACTTGGTCATTACCTTTACCAGTACAACCGTGAGCGATAGTCGTTGCTCCTGTTTTATGAGCAATCTCAACCAATTTTTTAGCAATAATTGGACGACTAAGCGCTGAAACCAAAGGATATTTTTGTTCATAGTAAGCGTGAGCTTGAAGTGCTGGAAGCACATAATCTTCAACAAACTCATCTTTAACATCAAGCACGTATGACTCAACAGCTCCAACTGTCAAAGCTTTGTCATGGATAAACTCAAGATCTTTACCTTCACCGACATCCATACAAACAGCAATAACATCATAATCTTTTTTAAGCCATGTAATAGCGACTGAGGTATCAAGACCTCCCGAATAGGCAAGAATAACTTTCTCTTTTGACATAATATTTTTCTCTTTTCTTATATTTTCTTGTGGTTGCTATCTCTATCAACCTTACGAGACTAATTATATTGCATATTTATTCACTTGTCAACACTTTTTTGTTATTTTTTTATATTTATTTCATTTTTATTTATTATTCTGACCTAAAAAATGCTTAATACTTAATTTTTATTCAATTTTATGCAAGGAATGGTAGAAAATAAAAAAACACTCTTGAAACTATACAAATAGATTCAAAAGCATCTTTAACTATCTATCTTCTAAAATGCCAAAAGGCCTGTACAAAGTACAGACCTTTTGAACAACAGCATCATCGGTAGAGAACACAACAGCAATTTTAGATAGAATGAATGAGGGAAATTATTATGTTTAAGGGACTAACTTAAACCATACATTCTTCTTGCTCTCTAACCTTGATTACATTATAGCATGCAACCCCAGGATGTATGTCGCTATTTCCTAAAATGTCGGATTTCACTCACAGAATGTATTTTTTATCTTAAACTACAATAATTCCTTAAAAACAAAAAACAGCTTGATTTCTCAAGCCTTTTAATGTCTATAAAAAAGATATGTAATTGGACGAGCGGCCAATAAAAAATGGGGATTAGGAAAAAGTTATATAAAAGTACATTATTTATTTTCATAAAGTGTATGTAGATTTCAATAAGATTGACGATGTCTCATTCCGAATCACATATCTTGGTTATATCATAACCTTTTTCAATTTAATTGTCTATACGATTTCATAGAATGTCATTTTTTTGTCCTGAACTGTAATTCTTTAGTATTTTTTTTATAAATTATTAAATTTCATTACTAAAAGACATCTATTTAGTATTTTTATGAAAACCAATTACTTATAAAACAATCAATCATCTACAAAATAGTGATACATCACCCTTAAATTTAATACTCCCTGTCAACTGTAGTGGGTGACGAAAAGCTAACATCTAGAGAGGACCGAATAGGGAGCCCACTGAAAAAGTCATCAATCGATGGATTTTTTGTTATGCCCAATGCACACTTTCCCATAGAATACTTCATAAGGTGTTTTCCAGTTA
>NZ_KV831714.1:0-385 GCF_001837205.1 Streptococcus sp. HMSC064D12 | reverse complement strand
AACTAGTTACGAAAGGAAATCTTATGAGCTACCATCATTTTACCATAGACGAGCGTGAAAGTATTCTCATTTACCGTACGCAAGGCCTAAATTTTTCTCAAATTGCTAAGTTACTTCATCGTCATCCATCTAGTATTAGTCGTGAGTGGAAGCGCCATACAAAATCAGGAGCTTATTCTCCAAATCATGCACAGGAATCGTACCATAATGCCAAATCACACTGTGGGCGGAAACGGATGCTTGAAATAGATCACAATTTAAGCAATACCATCAAACATCTATTTCTCGATTACCAATGGTCTCCTGAAGAAATAGAAGGTCGGTTGCGCTTAGAGTATGGGAAAACTGTTGTTAGTTATCAAACAATCTATAGAGCCATTTATCG
>NZ_KV831713.1:0-126924 GCF_001837205.1 Streptococcus sp. HMSC064D12 | reverse complement strand
TTATTGTGCACTTATATTGTATATTCAAGAGACAAAAAAACAGAATTTATATTAAAATTCTGTTTTTTGGAACTAATTTTATTCGTTAAGCTTCTACAGCTGCTTTGAGGGCATCTACCTTGTCCAATTTTTCCCATGGAAGATCGACGTCCGTACGTCCCATGTGACCATAGGCCGCTGTTTGACGATAGATAGGACGTTTAAGATCAAGCATTTGAATGATACCTGCTGGACGCAAGTCAAAGAGATCGCGGACAGCAGCTTCAAGTTTGCTTTCAGCAACTGTCGCCGTTCCGAAAGTATCAACACGGACAGACACAGGGTTAGCAACACCGATAGCATAAGCCAATTGTACTTCTGCTTTCTTAGCAAGACCAGCAGCTACGACATTTTTGGCAATGTAGCGAGCTGCATATGAAGCTGAACGGTCAACCTTAGTGGCATCCTTACCAGAGAAGGCACCACCACCATGTCTTGAGTAACCACCATAAGTATCAACAATGATCTTACGACCAGTCAAACCAGAGTCTCCTTGAGGTCCTCCGATAACAAAACGACCTGTTGGGTTGATAAAGAATTTAGTCTCATCATCCAAGTATTCGGCTGGAATAACTGCCTTAATGACTTTTTCAATAACGTCTTGACGAATTTGGTCGTTAGTCGCTTCAGGATCGTGTTGTGTTGAAATAACAACTGTATCAACGCGTACTGGTTGGTCATTCTCATCATACTCAACGGTAACCTGAGATTTAGCATCTGGACGAAGGTATGAAATCTCACCAGATTTACGCAAATCTGCCAATTTTTTAACCAATTTATGTGAGAGGCTAACTGGAAGTGGCATAAACTCTGGAGTTTCGTCAATAGCAAAACCAAACATCAAACCTTGGTCACCAGCTCCGATAAGATCAAGTGGATCTTGATCACCAGTTCCACGAACTTCAAGTGCTTCATTGACACCTTGAGCAATATCTGGAGATTGTTCAATCAATGATGGGTGAACCCCAACAGATTCTGCCGCAAAGCCGTATTCTGCATTGTTATAACCAATTTCAGCGATAGTATCACGAACCACACGGTTAATATCTACATAAGCTGTTGTAGAAACTTCACCGAAAACATGGACAGAACCAGTGTAGACAGCTGTTTCTGCTGCAACGTGTGCATCTGGATCCTCTGCTAAAATCGCATCAAGAATGGCATCTGAAATTTGGTCTGCAATTTTATCTGGATGCCCCTCAGATACTGATTCAGACGTGAAAAGTTTACGTTCTGACATATAAAATGTCCCCCTTTTAATATGAAAAATAGTATTAGACAGCACGGATTTAACCGTCTCCTAATAGGTAAAACGCTATACTCCTAATGGAGCTAGACGCCGTTAAAAAGTTACAAAGAACCAACAGCCAACTCTAGAATGACTGTTGCCTTATCGGGACTTAATAACTACCTTCCATTATATCATGTTTTTTCAGTCTAGTCATATAGTTATTTATTATCAAGCCTTATCAATAAGTTATAGTGAGCATTTTGCCATCATTTGTATTATACTTAGGATATGAAAACTTATGAACACGTTTATGACATCTTATCGAAGAGTCCTGACTTTGTGACGGGAGAGAGCTTGGCTAAAAGCCTTGGTGTCTCACGGACAGCCATTTGGAAGGCAATTCAAACACTTCAAGAACAAGGAATTGACATTACAAGTGTCCGCAAGAAAGGCTACTATTTAGAAAAGGGAGATATTCTTCTTCCTCAAGACATCTCTAAGCAACTCAACATTCCAGTCTACTTTAATCCAGATTCTAACTCTACCCAACTAGATGCTAAACATGGCATGGAAAAGAATAATCCGACGCCTGCACTTTACCTGGCATCAAGTCAAAAGGCAGCCAAAGGACGATTTGAACGTCACTTCTTTGCCAGTCCACAAGGTGGTATCTACATGAGTATCCACTTAAAGCCCAACTGTCATTTTGAGGAGTTACCACCTTATACGATGATGGCGGCAGCTGCTATTGTCAAAGCTATCCAGCGTCTAACTGGCATCAATACAGAGATCAAATGGGTTAATGACATCTACCTCAACAACAAAAAAATGGCTGGTATCCTTACCGAAGCCATTAGTTCTATCGAATCTGGTCGCATCACAGATGTCATTATCGGGGTTGGGCTTAACTTCTCAATCAGTGATTTTCCTGAAGAGTTAGCTAATAAAGCTACTAGTCTTTTTACTTCTGAAAAACCAAGCATTACTCGAAACCAGCTCATTTCAGAAATTTGGAGACTCTTTTTAACCATTCCTACTAGCGATTTGGTCAAGGTCTATAAAGAAAAGTCCCTCGTTTTAGACAAACAAGTGACCTTTGAACAAGCTGGAAAGACTTATACTGGTGTTGCCAAGGAAATTGGCGATAAGGGCCAACTTCTCGTTCTTACTGATGATGGTCGGGAAAAATGGTTGACCGCTGGCGAAGTGAGCCTTACTTCTTGGTAGACTTGTCGGCTGCACGCGCAATGCGTGAAACAACGTAGGTTGTCCAAAGACGACGAAACAGTAAATACCCAAAAAAGGCTGTAAAAAAGTAATAGCCGTGTTGTAAACTGTAATTAAAACAAACCGTTTCAAAAATAGTTTCAAGCGTTATAAACAAAATTTGTTGAATCATAAGATTATTATATCAATAGATAGAGCCTAGGACAAGCAGTCTAGGCTCTTTTCATTTTTACACGGATGGACCTTCCAATTATTAGCTTCAGAAATCTATCAAATTACACTTGACTATCTCGCCATCTAACTTACTGGGATTGGACCTAAAAAGGTCCACTGAACAGCCTCGCTTTTGGGTTTCTTGGCTCGGACCTAAAAAGGTCCACTGGACCTTTTTAGTCCTCTATTTCTACTACATCAGAGAGAAAGTCGAGTTCTTGAGGGATATACTCTTCGCGATCTTCTTTTTCCAATTCTTCTTTGGATTTGAGACTTCGTGCAAATTCTGTTCGGAGTTTTTCAAATTCTGCTTTTGGAACAGCCATAATATTAGGTGAGAAACCGGCAGCTGAACTCATGATATTGCCAAACATATCATTGAGATCACTGCGTTTCATGACCTGTTCAGCATTAAAAGCGGCATTAAATGCCAGGATAGCATTTTCCTGATTGGCCAGTACAGGCTCGGAGCCATTCAAAAGTGCCCTATTTTGTGGGCTAATAGAATCCAAGATTTCAGGCCAAGTTGCCTTTAGGGCATCCAGACATTGGCGTGATTTCTGCGGATTTTCCATGGTTTCACGCATAATAGTAAGAATCTTTTCACGATCCACCTTGTACTGATAAGCAGGTTTGGCTTTTCGAGTTGGTGCTACTTCTCCTTGGGCTTTGCCCTCTTTAAGAGCTTTACGTAGACCTTCTACCTCGCGACGAAGACTATCTAACTCTTCTTGCAAATTCCCCGGAATTTCTTGTGAAGCCTGAGTATGAGTCTCTGACAATTTTATAGTCAGCATTTCCGCATAGATTTTAGGATGTGTTCCAGTTTTAATTTCTGGCAAGGCACTTGTAACCAGGTCAATCAATTGGAAAAGTCGGTCTTGCTCCAGAGAAAGATTCTCTTCAAAAAGGGGACTATGGTGACTGTTCTCTCCGCCCGCTTTGACAATCAAAAGATCACGGAAATACTCCAAGAGATCCGTCGCAAAACGGCTCATAGACTTGCCATTATCAAAAAGAGTTTCAAGATTTGATAAAGCTTGCGTAGTCTCTTGATTGCGAACGTTAGCGACAAAACTGTCTAGGGCTGTTAAACCAATAGAACCTGTGATTTCTTCAGCTACGGCTTGGCTGACATGATTGTCCGGAGACAGACTCAGTGCTTGGTCTAAGATTGACAAAGCATCACGCATACCACCTTCCGCACGACGAGCAATAATAGTCAAAGCCTCATCATCAAAGGTTAATCCTTCTTTTTCCAGAATTGAAGCCAAATGTTCTTTAATAGCTCCCTGCTTGATCGATTTAAACTCAAAACGTTGAACACGAGAGAGGATGGTTGCTGGAATCTTATGTAATTCAGTGGTCGCCAGGATAAAGACCACATTTTCAGTTGGTTCTTCCAAAGTCTTCAAAAGAGCATTGAAGGCACCTGTCGAAAGCATGTGAACCTCGTCGATAATATAGACCTTGTAAGTCGCACGACTTGGAGCATAGGTCGACTTATCACGAATCTCACGAATCTCATCCACACCGTTGTTGGAAGCCGCATCAATCTCGATAACATCTTCGAGACTTCCGTTAGTAATATCGCGACAAATATCGCAGTGATTACAAGGCTCACCATCAACTTGATTAGGACAGTTCATAGCCTTGGCAAAGATTTTCGCCGCACTGGTTTTACCGGTACCACGTGGCCCAGAAAAGAGATAGGCATGGCTGATTTTCCCTGACTCTACCGCCTGTCTGAGCGTGGTTGAAATCACTTTTTGACCAACCATTTCACCAAAGGTCTGACTACGGTATTTACGATATAAGGCTTGATACATTAGTTTACCTCAAACATTCCAAATGTAAGCTCGGTTTTCTCGAGTAGAATTTTGATAAACGCTTCCAGATAATCTTGGTCTACGTCGTTATAGTCTCCTACTTGGTGAGAATCCAAATCGAGAACACCAACTAATTTGCCATCTTTGACCATTGGTACAACAATTTCACTTCGAGCAGCGGAATCACAAGCAATGTAATTGGCGTGTTTGGTGACATCTTCGACAATTAGGGTTCTATTTTCTGCTGCAGACTGGCCACAAACACCCTTACCTAGGGCAATTCGAACACAAGAAACATTACCTTGGAAAGGGCCAAGGATTAACTCATTCTTGACATTATCCATCAGGTAGAAGCCTGTAAACACAGAATTTGGCAGGGTTGTATTCAAGAGAGCTGAGGCATTAGAAAAGTTTGCCAGAGCATTGTTTTCATTGGCAAAAAGCACCTTAGCCTGTGCTAGCATTAATTCATAGGCTGATTTTTTTTCTTCGTTAGTCATAACTACCATTATAGCAAAGATAGGTTTTTAAAACTAAGATTGACCTACCTTTTCTCCTTCCCTATCATTTAAAAATAATTCAAGATCTTGAACGACATTTTCAGGATATTCTGGACTAGAAATCTGATAAAACTTAACAGTCATTCGATTTCTGAACCAGGTTAATTGCCGTTTAGCAAATCGACGCGTATTTTGCTTGAGTGTTTCCAAGGCTTCGTCCAAGGTTTGGTTCCCAGCAAAATAAGGAAACAGCTCCTTGTAACCTATACCACGAGCTGACTGGGCATCAGGATAATTATCATACAGCCATTTGGCTTCTTCCAAGAGACCATGTTCAACCATCTTGTCTACTCGTGTATTGATGCGGTCATAGATCAAGGAACGTTCATCATCTAATCCGATAAGAAAGGGATCATAAGTCGGCTCAGTATTTTCAAGATTCTCCGAAAAACGATGAAGCTCTAGTGCTCTAATAGCACGACGACGGTTAATCTCTTTAATCTCAATACCTAAGCGATCAATTTTTTCAAAAAGTTCCTGATCAGATAATTGCTCTAATTCCGAGCGATAGGCTAAAACCTGCTCCTGATCGACCTGTCCCCCTAGGTGATACCCTTCTAGGAGACTTTGTAAATAGAGACCTGTTCCTCCTACTACAATAGGTAACTTGCCACGACTAACGATATCTGTAATGGCAACCTCTGCCTCTGTCACAAAATCATAAGCTGAATAGGTCTCATCAACATCGCGAACATCAATCAGATGATGAACTGCTGCTGCCTGCTCTTCAGGAGTGGCCTTGGCGGTGCCTATATTCAATTGTCGGTAAACCTGCTGGCTATCTCCTGAAATAATTTCGCCATTAAAACGCTTGGCTAATTCAATTCCAAGCGCTGTTTTTCCTACAGCAGTAGGACCAGCTACTACAATAAGTTTGGTTTTCATAATGTTTTCACTTGCTATTCTAGATATTTTTTTAGATAATATAAGCATATTATAACATATACGGAGGATAGTCTCATGGCTAAAAAACATTCATTCGCTAAAGGTGTCGCTACTGGCGTTATCGGAACTGCTGCTACTGTAGCAGGTGCTGTCTTCGCAGTTAAGAAAACCATTATTGAACCAGAAGAAAAGAAATTGGCTTTCATCGAAGAAAACCGTAAAAAAGCAGCTCGCCGTCGCGTAAGCCGCTAATAATGAGAACCAGGGAAACCTGGTTTTTTACTGTTATTTTTAACTCTTCATCTATGACTAGGAACGGAGCCAAATTTGAAAAGAAAAAAATATAATATTATCACCTTCTCTTTGCTAGCTTTCTTCTTTCTCTTCGGTTTTTTATCAAAACATTTAAAAGAACCTGTAAAGCCAGCAGCAAAAACGCATCACATCTCTCACAGCCTTTCATCAAAGAGTAGCTCTTCTCATAAAAAAGAGAATACTAAATCATCAAGAGCTACTTCGACGGAAGAGCATAAGACGGATGCTAAAGACGAAAATAAGGACCAAGTATCTCCTTCAGTTCAAGGAGCAAATCAGAAAACAAACAACCAAACAACTCATCAAGAGGGAAATCAAGAAAAGTCCAAGCCTGCTGAAGGCGGACGAGGTTGGGGCGGACCAGAAGATGGCTCCTATGCCACTAACGGAGGAGGCGGTGGAGGTCACGATGCAGCCTTCACCGCAGGTGCTGGTGGAAGAAGCAATCACGCAAGCTCAACTGATCAGAGCAATGAGTGGGTTAACGACGTTGATAACAATCCTTACGAGTACCCACAAGCTTCATCAAGCACGGATACAAGTGCCAATTCCAATTAATGAGATAACAGAATACTTAACATCACTAGTATTCTATTTTCAACCCTAGTTAGGACTAATCCTGACTAGGGTTTTTGCTTATCAAAAAAACACCTATAATTCAATAGGCGTCAAATACATTGGCTTAAATTTTGGCAAACTGACTTAAAACCTTTTCGTTACAAGCCCATAAAGAAGATAACGATAAAAAGATAAAACAAATGTGGACAAATCGCTTTAAAACCGCATGGTTAAAGGCTTAAAAATGTCCCCTGCCGGAATCGAACCAGCAACGACTCCTTAGGAGGGAGTTGTTATATCCATTTAACTAAGAGGACTTATGAAAAAATCTGCCACGAGGACAGATTTTTTATGTGAAATCTGTAAATTATTTACGGATTTCTTTGATACGTGCAGCTTTACCTTGCAAAGCACGCAAGTAGTAAAGTTTAGCACGGCGGACTTTACCGTAGCGTACAACTTCAATCTTTTCAACACGTGGAGTGTGGATTGGGAAAGTACGTTCTACACCGATACCGCTTGAAATTTTACGAACTGTGTACATTTCTGAGATCCCTTGACCTTTGCGTGAAATAACTACACCTTCAAAGATCTGGATACGTTCGCGAGTTCCTTCGACAACTTTCGCGTGAACGCGAACTGTGTCACCAGGACGGAATGATGGGATGTCAGTACGAAGTTGACCTTCTGTCAAACTTTGGATCAATGGATTCATTTTTATATACTCCTATCTTACTAATCTTAAGAGCAACCTCTGTGTCTCAGCGGATTAGCCGTTATTTTTGTGTGTCCATTACACACTCTTAGTATCTTATCAAAAAATTATCAGGATGTCTAGTATCTTATTGCATTTCTAGCATTTTTTGTTGTCCATAAATGCTCGTCTTATGATTAATGAGATAAGCAAAAGCCATGACAACCGCGTAAGGGACTGCATTAGCGGGACCAAAGACTTCAACGCCAATGAAAATAGGTGCTAAAAGGGTATTGGTACTGCTACCAAAGACAGACAGATAGCCAAGACCCGCTACAAGTGGAATTGGAAGTCCCAGAACTGGTGCTAGAACAGCACCAAGACTTGCTCCGATAGCAAACAAAGGAGTTACTTCTCCTCCTTGGAATCCAAGAGATAAGGTAAAGACAGTCAAAAGCAATTTCAAGAGCCAATCCAATGGATAAATGGTCCCACCATCAACACTTAAAGCAATCAAATTCGTTCCAAGACCTGTATAGCGTCCCTTCCACAAAATCAAAAGAAGACAGGTTAAGACGACACTTCCTAAGAGAACACGATAATAAGGATTTGGGAGCAGACTTACTACTTTCTTTTTAGCTATTGACAAGAGAAAAGCAAAGAGATTTCCTGCTAGACCAAAGGCCAGACCTAAAAGAGCTAACTTAATAAACGTCCCAAGGTCAATAGTTAAACTTTCAGATACAAAGTGGCTAAATTTTTCAAGACCTAAGAGATGGCTTGTCGTACTCGCCACAAAAGATGCAATAAGAGTCGGTACCAAGATTGGCAGACTTAACTGACCTAGAGTCAAGACCTCAAGCGCAAAGAAGGTCGCGGCGATTGGTGTTTGGAAAAGACCTCCAAAACCAGCTGCCATCCCCATGGTCAAGAAAATACGTGAAGCATTAGGGACCTTAAAATACCGACTAAAAGCATGAGAAACTGTGGCCCCCAGTTGTACAGCAACTCCCTCACGACCTGCAGAACCCCCGAAAAGGTGGGTAAGCCATGTGGTTACAGTCACCAGTGGAATTAACCTTAAGGGGACTTGATCCTCCTCATTATGTCCAACCTTGAAAATCAAGCCCATTCCCTGTGCCGCCTTACCCGCAAACTTTTGGTAAAGATAAACTATCAAAAGACCTGCTAAAGGAAGTGCTGGTACCAGATAAAAGAGATGGTGGTCACGAAATTCCGAGAGTCCTATCAGCACGCGCCCAAAAACAGCATCAATCAGCCCAACAAGCACACCTAACAAGATTGCATAAAGACTTAACATTACTAAATGTAAGTAAGAAAGACCTTGACTATCACTTAATTGTTTTACTTTCATCCTAGTTACCTACTTTTCTTCTAGCTTACTTGCTTGATAAGTACGTGAATGCTTCATAATATCCGCAAAACTAGCGACGATAGCTTCTTTATATTCAGGATTAAGGACACTAGCGCCTACTTTGTCTAGCAGGGCTTGCTCTCGTTCGGGATCATAAATCGCCTTTCCAGTGCGTTGTTTATAAGCACTTACTCGAGTTACCAATTTCATACGTTCTTCCAACAAAGCCACGATCTCATTATCAACGGTGTCAATCTGTTGGCGAATCTCATTTAAGTCCATACTGACCTCCTTTTTTCTCTCCATTATAACAAAAATGACCTGAGGACAAAAGAGCCTCAAGCCATTGAATTGCTTATAAAAAGAGTTTTCTTACCTGACTGATATTACCTTCATTAACAACTAGATACAGGGTTGCTCCTGCTTTTAGACGTGTGTCTCCATGAACAACCTCAGACTGGTCTTGAAAAATCTGAGTGGAAATCAAAACCCCATCAGGTAAGGTTAAATCCTTAACCAATCGACCAGCTAGACTATCTGTAACCGGTAAGTCAATCATCGTCGGTATATTATCAACTTGCTCTGGTTCGTGAGCAATCAAATTGTGAAGCATGGCTTCATAGACAGGTTCTCCTCCCATGAAATCCATGACTAGATAGGCAATCAGGGTAACGACTCCAATTGTCATTAATTGATGAAGGTCACCCACCATCTCAGTCACTAAAATCATAGCAGTGAGCGGTGCCTTAGATACTGCACCGAAATAACCAGCCATACCAAGAATGATAAAAATAGGGAACTGAGTTACCTGTAAGAATCCTAGATTTTCAAAAGCTGCCGCAAAAACGCTACCAGAAAGAGCACCTAGAGTCAAAATCGGCAAGAAAATCCCACCAGGAAATCCTGAACCAAAGGACAACATACTCCAAACAAAGCGAATAGTCAAATAGAGGATGGCCACAGTTAGAGCAGGGTGTAAACCATTTAGGGCAAGAATCAATTCATTCCCACCACCTAAAAGGTGTGGGAAATAGAGACCAATAGGAATGATAAACAGAACTGCCAAAAGGCCATGAAAATGAGATGGCAAGTGGAAGATTTTCCCTAACCCTTGGTAGACCTTACCAATACGTAAGACAACCCACTCATAACCGTATCCAAGCACACCTAGAAAAATCCCCAAAATAATAAGAATCCAATAATCTTTCAAAGGAAATACGGGTAATTTTTCTGTCATAGCAAGGACTGGTACCTGACCAAAGATGCGTAGTGAAACAGCATTGGCCACTAAAGATGCCGTTAAAGCTGTCACCCAAACATGACGAGAGAAATGATGATAGACTTCTTCGACGACAAACAAAAGACCAGCAATTGGAGCATTGAAGGCAGCCGATAACCCTGCTGCTGCTCCAGCAGCAATCAAGACACGCTTCTCACGTGCAGAGAGCTTAAGTCCCTTGGCTAATCCCTTAGCAGTCATGGCACCTAGTTGAATACTAGGTCCCTCACGTCCCAACATCAGTCCCATTGAAATCCCAAGGACACCACCTAGGAATTTACGCCATAAAACTGGCCACCAAGACGGATGTAAGAGCCCCATCAGTTCCCCTTCAACATGGGGAATCCCTGAGCCCTTGATGTCTTTTTCCTGCTTAATAAGGTAACCAATAAAAAGGGCGATCAAGAGATTAACAAGTACAATTCCCAGAATCAGAAGTGGATTATAAAGGGCATCTTCGTAAATAGCTACAGAAAATGTGGCCCCCTTGGCAATTAACCAGCGAAAAAAACTGACTACTACTCCTGCTGTCACCCCCACTATGAGACCTCGCCAAACGGACCAAAGGAGATGTTGAGATTGCGTCCTGAAATCTTTTTCTATTTCATTCATAAAAACTCCATTTTTGACTACAATAAAAGCAGACTTTACGCTGCTTTTTTCTTATGCTAATGCTTCTGAAACTTTTTCAGCGAAAGCTTCTAGGTTTTCGATATCTTCATCTTCAGCAGAAAGGTCAACCTTGACGCTATCAGCACCTTTAGTCGCCCCTGTGAATGTGAATTGATTTTCAAACTCATCTACTGAATGACAGAAATAATCGTAGAAGGTATCTCCTGAACCTACAACACCAAAGATTTTACCTGACAAGTCGAGGTCAGCCAAATCTTCGTAAAAGTCAACGATTTCATCTGGCAACTCACCATCACCATAAGTGTAAGTCGCTACGATACAGATGTCCGCATCTTCAAAATCAGCGGCATCAACCGTTGTACACTCGTCTACATCTACAGTGTGACCCAATTCTTCCAATTTTTTGGCAACGATATCTGCGATTTCTTCCGTGTTACCGGTCATACTGGCATAAACGATTTTTGCTAAAGCCATAATGTCCTCCAAAATAATAAATTAGCTATATTATATCATATTTTTTCAGAAAATAAATGACCTAATAACTCAAAAAAACTGCCCATCAGGACAGTTTTAGATTTTGTAAGAGTTCAAAGTGTCGATAGACTAGCCATAAGCCAAGACCAACTATCAGAATGAGAATCACTGCTCTCATGAGACCTCTAAGAAAAGTCAAGAGCCAAGTAAGAAGCATAGAGGTGATTAGCCAACTCCAACCAGAGGCCCCGTATAGGATTTGAATACTCTGTATGGAATGACTGGTCAGCGTTTTTACCCAATTGGGAATATAAATCCAAATGCCATCACCTGATAGCCCCAAACGATTGGCAATCATGGTTCCTGTTGTTTGCAACCAAGTAAAGACCCCGGCATTGAAAAGAAAAAGGAAGGTTTGCATGGGGTAACGTCTAGCAAGGCGTTTCAAATAGCTCATTACACCCCTCCTTAATTTGCATAGAGAGCATGGACCGTATCAATATCCACCTGTTGAATCCCGTAATAAGATCCTGCTGATTGCATAACGGATGTCTTAGAGTCATCATGGTCTAAGCCAATGGCATGTCCCAATTCGTGTTCAGCCGTATTCACAATACGCTTGTGAGTATAACCAAAATCACTATTCAAGAGGAAATAACGGTTCAACTTCACATCTACATGAGTGATGCGATTGGTCAAAACATTGGTTTGAGTGTCTGCTAAACCTGCTGCCTGTGAATTCGCATCGGAATAGTCAGTCGCAACAATATCAGCTGTTGAGGCATCATCAGTTAAAGTAAAGATGAAAGCACCCGTGTTATTCCAGTTAGTAATAGCTTCCTTATAAGCTGCTACCAAGGTTTCATCTGTAGATTGTATATAGATGCTAGCTGTATTTTGCGCCCATCTAGCTCCATTAGACTCTGGAATGGTATCTGTCGTTGATAGGTTAGAGACAACTTTCTCAACGTCACTAGTACTGGTACCACTAAAACCTAGCTCTACTTGATGAAAGGCTTGGTTAATGTTTGTGGCTAAGGTACTTGAAGAATTATTGGCATAGTAGACGAGTCCATAACCAATAAGGGCTAGGACTAGGGCAAGTTTAAATATAGCCCAAATAAGATTCCAAATAAATTGTAAAAGAAGTTTGGGAATATAGAAGATTACTCTGAATAATTTTTTCATTATTGAGCCTCCTTTTCGAAACTTCCCCTAGTATATCAAGCTCTAATAGTTCTGACAAGCAAAAAATATCACTTTAAGCTTTTATCATCTCTTTGATAAGATGTTACAAACTTGACCTATTAAGACAAACGTTCTTCTTTAACGTAATCAATAGGTAACCATTCTAAGTAGGCTTCTAGTTGTTTTTCCCAGTAATACCACTCATGCCTTCCATGGTCTGTACGGTAGTCAATGTCTAAACCAAGGGCCTTCAAATCAGCAACTGCCTTATCTTGAGAATCAAAAAGGAAATCCTCAAGGCCACACCAGGCAAAGAATTTGGTTTTCTTGTCATGTTGTTTGGCTAGGTTAACTAGTTTGTGCTGCTTAATGTCTTTTCCTTCCAAATCGCCAAAGACACCTTGCCAGTATTCCTTAGACTCACTCGTTTCATCTGTAATCATCTCTGCTGATAATCCAAGGGCACCAGAGAAGGAACCTGCACAAGCAAAGTTATTTGTCGTTAAGGCTAGTTTGAAAGAACCATAGCCACCCATAGAAAGTCCAGCGATAAAAGTCTTTTCACGCTTCTTAGTCATACTAGGGAAGAAACGTTGCATGACTTGAGGAAGCTCCTTAGCAATGGCATCGTAATACTTAACACCATAATTGGTATTTGTATACCAGCCATTTTCAGAATTAGGCATAATAACGATGAGATTGGTCTTACGAAGGAGACGTTGAATATTGGTACGGAAGGCCCAAGAATTATGATTGCCCCCCATGCCATGAAGGAGATAGAGAACTGGGATGTCCGTATCACTTTCCCTTTCAGCAATCTGATCACGATCTGGATAGATGACATCCACTTGGCGGTATTGGCCTAGAACATCTGACGAGTATTCAATTTGAAAAAAAGCCATTTGTTTTTTTCCTTTCTTAATGTTAGAAAAGCTGGGACACCCCAGCTTTTGATTTTAGAACAAAGTCTTAGAGACTTTCCTCAATGTCTATGGTGCAAGCGATGCGCTCACACTCTTATGTTTTAGTCAGTTATTAGCGGACTTCCATGACTACTGGAAGGATAGCTGGGCGACGTTTGGTTTGGTCAAAGAGGAACTTAGCTACATCGTCTCGGACAGCACCTTTAAGTTCACCCCAGTCGAAGCTGTCTCCTGCCAAGTAATTTTCAACGGTAGCATTGACAATGTCAGCAGCCTCACGGAGAATGTCACGGCTCTTCTTCACATAAACGAACCCACGTGTATTCACACGCGCTTTAGAGACAATCTTACGTTCCTTCTTGTTAACGGTGATAGCTACGATAAAGATACCATCTTCAGACAAGACCTTGCGGTCACGAAGGACGATATTACCCACATCACCAATGGCATTACCATCAATCATAACATCACCAGCTGGAACAGCTCCTTCATGAAGGAAACCTTGGTCCTCTGACAAGTGCATGATGTCACCGCGTTTAATGATATAAATATTTTCTGGAAGAATACCAACTTCCAAGGCTAGCTCTGCATGCGCTTGAAGGTCACGGTACTCACCTTGAACAGGGAAGAGATACTGTGGACGAAGGAGGTTAACCATCAATTGAAGTTCGCGAGCATTGGCATGTCCAGATACACGAAGGCTCTGCGTAATCATCTTAACAGTTCCACCAGCTTTATAGATAGCGTTGTTAACACGTGCCACTACGGCTTCCTTAGCAATGCTTGGAGTTGTTACGATATAAACCAAATCTCCATCCTTGATTTGAACGTAACGGTGACGACCAACAGCCATCTTTTGAAGGCCATCGATCGGTTCACCCATACGACCATTTTCGAGGATAATTAACTCGTGGTCTTCGAACTTGTTCATGTCTTTTGGTTTGACAATAAGTTTCTCATGCTCCACAGTCAATTTTTTAAGACGGATAGCTGTGCGGACAATATTTTCTACGTCAAAACCAGTAAGAACAACACGACGTCCGTGATCAGCAGCTGAATCAAAGACTTGTTGGATACGTACCAAGTTTGAGGCAACTGCAGCAACAATAACACGACCTTCTGCATCAGCAATAACTTGGTCAATTTCTTGGCCAACTTCTGCTTCAGAAGCTGTTTGTTCCGTACTTGTCGCATTTGCTGAGTCTGACAAGAGGGCCAAAACACCTTCACGTCCGATTTCAGCCAAACGACCTAAATCAGTTTTGTAGTAAGGACGGGCAGCTTGGTCAAACTTGAAGTCCCCTGTATAGACAATATTGCCTTGGTCAGTACCAAGAACAATCCCCATTGATTCTGGAATAGAGTGAGTTGTCTTGAAGAATGAGACCTCAGCATCTTCAAATTCAATTTCAGTTTCTGCGTCAATAACATGGAAATTGTTGAATTTCTTAACACCAGCATTCTTGACAAAAAGTTTAGCTAACTCGATTGTGAGTGATGATCCAAAAACTGGTGCTTTGACTTCTTGCAAGATATAAGGTAGGGCACCAATGGCATCGGCGTGTCCGTGAGTTAAGAAAATCCCTTGGATACGATTTCTATTTTCAATCAAGTAATCTAAGTTAGGGATGACAAAGTCAACACCTAGTTGTTCATTTTCAGGATACTTTAGACCAGCATCCAAGATAAAGATAGAGTCGTTAATCTCAACAATATAGAGGTTCTTAGCATTTTCACGTACTCCACCTAGGGCAATAATTTTAATATCGCTCATGCTTGTTTTTCTCCTTTTTAGTTTGACTCTCTTCTAGAGCCTATTTTTACAGACGGTCCAAGAAGCTGAACGTTCGTGCGAACAGTCTCCTTGTCGATTTACAGGCCACAACAAAAAGTTGCATACCCTTTAAGTATACAACTTTTTGACTTGTTTTACAATTTAGAGTCAGACGAGACCTACTCAAACATAGCGTAGTAGTCTGTGATATCCAATTGACCTTTTTCTTCCTTGGTAAGATCCTTAATGATTTGACCATCCTTCATAACAATAAGACGATTTCCATATTTAAGGGCATCTTCCATGTGGTGGGTAATCATCAAAGCTGTTAAATGGTCACCTGTTACAAACTCATCAGTCAACTCCATAAGAGCCACACTAGTCTTAGGATCCAGTGCTGCGGTGTGCTCGTCTAAGAGCAAAAGCTCAGGACGTTTAAGTGTCGCCATCAAAAGACTAAGGGCCTGACGCTGACCACCTGAAAGGAGACCTGCTGGTGTATCTAAGTGCTTTTCTAATCCATTACTGATACGTTCAATCAGACCTTGGAACTCCTCTGTGTAGAGATGAATTTGGCGTGATTTAAGACCTCGTTTTTCGCCACGGTATTTGGCAATCAAGAGGTTTTCTGCAACGGTCATACGAGGAGCTGTCCCCATTTTAGGATCTTGGAAGACCCTTGAGAGGTACTTGGCACGCTTCTCAGCAGGGAGAGCCGTAACATCCTCACCCATGATAAAAATCTGACCACTGGTCAACATGAGGGTCCCTGCAATGACATTAAAGAGAGTTGATTTTCCGGCACCATTTCCACCAAGAATGGTAATAAAATCACCTTCTCTAATGGTAAGGTTGACATGGTCCAGGATGGTTTTTTCGGTGTCAAAACCATTATTGACCTTAACAGTCGCATCTTTGAGTTCTACAATAGCTGTCATCGTGATAAGGTCACCCCCTTAAAGAATTTTCGACGTAGGACAGGCGAAATCAAGCAAATAGCCAAAACAATCGCACTAAAGAGTTTGAGGTAGTTAGTGTTAAAGCCAAGAGCAATAACCGCTGTCAAAAGGAACTGATAGAGGATTGAACCAATACAGATGGCAATCAAACGTTCCAACAGAGTCAAGTTAGTCGCATAAAGGACCTCACCAATGATGATGCTGGCAAGACCAATGACGATAACCCCAATCCCTTTAGAAACGTCGGCATAACCGTCCTGTTGGCTAATCAAGGCTCCTGAAAGGGCAATGATACCGTTTGAGATAACAAGACCCATCACTTCCATATTGTCTGTGTTGATACCAAAAGATTTGGCCATGTCTCTATTATCACCTGTGGCAATATAAGCTTGACCTAGGCGCGTGTTAAGAAAGGCAATCAAGGCAGTGATAACAATGGTCACAGCAATGAGACCAACAATCAAGAGGTTGTAGTCCTTGCTGAAAGGAAGCAAATCTTGGATAGTTTTGATATCAAGAAGTCCCAGGTTGGCCCTCCCCATAATCATAAGCATGACTGAGTTAAGAGAGGTCATGACCAAAATCCCTGCCAAAATAGTAGGAATCTCTCCCTTAGTATAGAGGAGACCAGTCACAAGTCCAGCACCACAGCCGGCCAAAACGGCAACCAAGGTTGCTAAAATTGGGTTCCAACCAAAGTTCATAAGGGTTACTGCTACTGCCCCACCAAGAGGGAAGGAACCTTCTGTTGTCAAATCAGGAAAATCCAAGATACGGAAAGTCATGTAAATCCCAAGACCTAGGATTCCGTATAGAAGCCCCTGATAAATAGATGAAATAATCATAAGTCCTCCTTATTTATCAGCTTTAACAGCGATGTCTGACTGTTTAAGCACATCGTCAGGGATGGTGATGTTGAGGTCTTGAGCAACTTTAAGGTTAAGCGTTGGTGTGCCATCATCGATAACATCTACAGGAACATCCTTTACTTTCTTACCTTTAAGAACCTTAACGGCACTACGAGCTGTAGCCTTTCCGAGTTCATATTGGCTTTGAGCAACTGAAGCCAAACCGCCTTCTTTCACCATAGTATCAACCGTCGTATAAACTGGAATCTTAGCTTGGTTGGCTGATGAGATTACTGTTGAAAAGGCTGAAGCAATAGTATTATCTTGAGGCGTCCAGATGGCATCTACCTTACCAGTCATGACTGACATGGTTGTATTGATTTCATTGGTTGATGGTACAGCGTACTCGACCACATTCAGGCCATCTTTTTCAGCGTATTTCTTAAAGCTTTCAACCTGTGATTTGGAATTGTCCTCACTTGAAGCGTAGAGAATACCAATCGTTTTGGCATTTGGTGTCAGTGATTTGACCAATTCTACTGTCTGCTTGATTGGCACTTGGTTAGAGGTACCAGTGACATTGCCTTCCGGATGCTTGAGATCCTTAACCAATTTGGCTCCAACAGGGTCTGAGATAGCCCCCATGATGACTGGAATATCCTTGGTAGCTGCCGCTAGCCCCTGTGCTGCTGGTGTGGCAATACCGATAACGACATCGTTCTTGTCATTAACCAATTGTTTAGACATGGTTTGAATTTTAGACTGGTCTCCTTCGGCATTTAGGAGGGTGATTTTAACCTTGTCCCCCTTATAACCAGCTTCCTTAAGGCCATCCTCAATTCCCTTCTCGATTTGATCCAGGGCGTCGTGAGTCACGAACTGGAGGATCCCTACTTTGACGACCTTATTGGCATCTTGGTGTTCTTTTTTGAAAAGATCTGTACCAATAGAACCGAGCGTCAAGATAGCTAAGAAAACCAAAGTCCAAATTAAACGCTTGTTTTTCATATGTGTCTCCTTCTATAAATTCTTCCTTTCTATTGTAAGTCATTTTCAGTCAATTAGCAATATTCTTAATTTATAAAAATTACCCTGCTCAAAGAAAAAGAACCAGAATACGATGTCTGATTCTTTTCCCTTATTATTACTGATATTGTGCCAAGTCTAACTTCATAATATAAAAGTAAAGGTCACCATATTGTCCCTTGTAGCCAATATCATGTCCGTTTATTTTCACCTTAGTGACTGGCGTTGAATCTGGTAAGGCAATCCAACAAGCTTGCTGGGCTCTGACAAATTCATTGTAATCTTCAAAGGAAGTGTGTTTTTCTTGCTTGGCAGTATTTAAATAAGTGACTTCAATCATCGAGGGACCTCCTTATAATCCTTTAACTAATGTCTAGATTACGCTTCCTAGAGAGCAAAGTCAATCATGACGACTTAAAAAACAGCAGGCTGGGCTATACAAATAATAGAAGGTCACTTAATGCCAGATCATGTTCCTATGCTAGTAAGTATATAACCACGAATGAGTGTAGCTAGTTTTATGGGATATTAAAAAGGTAAAAGTGCATTAATGATGTTTGATAGAAATGCCAATTTAAAATATAAATTTGGAAACAAACATTTTGGGGCAGAAGGTTTTTATGTAAGTACGATAGGACTTAATGAAGCCACAATTAAGAAATATATCTAGGAACTAGTGAAGTATGATACCGCATTGAACAATTAAGTGTGAAAGAATATAAAAATCCCTTCAGTGATAACGGTAAGTAATGCGTCTGCCTCTTTGAGAAGCTTATGACGAATAAAAGAAATAAAGGCTTGAACAAAGTGAAAGACTTCGTCTTAAGACGCTGGTTAGTATTATGGACTTATAGCCCTTAATCAAACTACTCGTGAATTAAACTGCACCCCAAAAATTAGACAGAGAAAATCTAACTTTTGGGGTATTTTTATTACTTGAATATACAATATAAGATAACAAAAAACATCGATTGACGACTTTTTCAGTGGAATCCCTATCCGGTCCTCTCTAGATGTTAGCTTTTCATCACCCACTACAGTTGACTGAGAGCTGAGAGCAAAAAAAGAAGATCCAAAGACCTTCTTTCAATTTAAGTTCTACTTAAATTATTTTACTGTGCGGATACGCATAGTGTTTGTACCACCTGTACCTACTGGAACACCAGCAACGATAACAATGTTATCACCAGATTCTACAAGACCTGATTCCAATGCAACTTTTTCAGCAACATCAAACATATCATCAGTTGAGCTTGGTTTTTCAGTAACTACTGGAATAACACCCCAGTTAAGCATCAATGATTTTTGAGTAATTTCATCGAATGTTACAGCCAAGATATCAGCTTCTGGACGGTATTTAGAAATCAAACGAGCAGTGTTACCTGATTCAGTAAGAGCAACAACAAGTTTGATATCCATTGAGTTAGTAGCATCTTTAACTGCAGACGCAACTACTTCAGTCTTAGTTGAACGGTCAAATGTTGATGAATCAAGACGACCATACTCTTTAAGAAGAGTTTGAGCGTTTTTATCAATTGTAGCCATTGTGCGAACTGATTCAACTGGGTATTTACCATTTGCAGATTCACCAGAAAGCATTGTAGCATCTGTACCATCGATAACTGCGTTGAATACGTCAGATACTTCAGAACGAGTTGCACGTGGTTTATCTGTCATTGTTTCAAGCATGTTAGTAGCTGTAACAACAACTTTACCAGCAGCGTTTACTTTTGTGATGATCATTTTTTGGTAAACTGGAACCATTTCGAATGGTACTTCGATACCCATGTCACCACGAGCGATCATGATACCATCAGCAGCTTCGATGATTTCATCAATGTTATCGATACCTTGTTGGTTTTCAATTTTAGCCAACAATTGAACGTGACCATTACCAGTTTCTTCACAGATAGCACGA
The DNA here is from genome assembly GCF_001837205.1 of Streptococcus sp. HMSC064D12. NCBI lineage: Bacteria > Bacillati > Bacillota > Bacilli > Lactobacillales > Streptococcaceae > Streptococcus > Streptococcus sp. HMSC064D12. The sequence continues at coordinate 106,976 of NZ_KV831713.1, read as the reverse complement.
ACTTCTTGTACATCTTTTGCAGTACGTACGAATGAGATAGCGATAAAGTTAAGACCTTGTTCAAGACCAAAACGGATATCAGCGTTATCACGTTCAGCAAGTGCTGGAAAAGGAATTTTAGTGTAAGGGATGTTTACACCTTTTTGTTTAGCGATGATACCATCATTTTCAACTTCAACGATGAATTCACGTTTTTCAGCATCTTTGTCTACAACACGAAGACCAAGTTTACCATCATCGACAAGAACTTGTTTACCAACTTCTACATCGTCAAAAACGTCAAGTGCACCTGCAACGTTCAAAGCGATAACGTCGCGAGTTGATTTGATACCTTGTTTAGTAGCAACACGAATTTGTTCACCAGTTTTGTATGCATACTCTTTAGCATCACCTTCGAACAATTCAGTACGGATTTCAGGTCCTTTTGTATCAAGAAGGAAACCTACTTTTTGACCAGCAAGGTCTTCCGCCATACGAACGACATCCATACGTTCACCTTGTTCAGCGTGGTCACCATGTGAGAAGTTGAAACGGAAAACGTTGGCACCTTCCTTGATCAATTGAGCAATGTTTTTAGCAGATGCTTCGCGGTCAAGTTTTTCACCCCAGTAACCATCTTCACCAAATTTTTTGCCGCCACGGATTTCAACCGCAGGACCAAGTGTTGCAACGATTTTTACACGTTTATTCATGATAAATAAAAACTCCCTTATATTTTTTGTCGCCTTAGCGACGGATTAACAATAATTTGAGTAACTGAGATTAGCTCAAGTTAGACAATGAACGGTTAAGGTCTGCAAAGTCAAGACGAGCTTTGTGTGGATTGTTAACGATAATTTTACCGTCTTCAGTAAGACTGAACAAAGCGCCTTCTTCTGCTGTACCAAGGATTGGGCTTTCAACAAGCTCTTCATTGTGGATACCAACAGCTACACCACCAATACCTTGTTTAAGGAGGTCAACCGCATGTGCACCCATCCATGAAGCAAGAACACGGTCACGCGCAGTTGGCGAACCACCACGAACCACGTGTCCAATGTTTGTTGCACGAAGATCTGAAGTATCTCCAGCTTCTTTCATTTTAGCTGCAAATTCTTCAGCACCCATAACACCTTCAGCAAGTACGATTACGTGGTGAGTTTTAACACCTGATTCGTAACCTTCTTTAACTTTACGGACAACTTCGTTGATGTCGTACTCTTCTTCAGGTACGATAATTTGGTCTGCACCAGAAGCGATACCAGCCCAAAGAGCGATATCACCAGCGTGACGTCCCATAACTTCAACGACAAAAGTACGTCCGTGACTGAAAGCAGTGTCTTGAATTTTATCGATAGCTTCTGTTGCAGTTGCAACAGCAGTATCAAAACCAATTGTATAGTCTGTACCAACGATATCGTTATCGATAGTTCCTGGAAGACCAACAGCTGGGAAACCATGTTCAGTCAAACGCATAGCACCATGGTAAGAACCATCTCCACCAATAACTACTACACCTTCGATTCCATGTTTTTTTAGTTGCTCAATACCTTTAAGTTGACCCTCAAGTTGGGCAAACTCAGGATAGCGAGCAGACTGAAGGAAAGTACCACCACGGCTGAGGATGTTGTCTACGCCTTTGGCATCAAGTTGGAAGATATCTCCTTCAACCATACCAGCGTATCCACGGTTAATGCCGAATACTTCAATTCCTTCAGAAATTGCTTTGAGAACAACTGCGCGAGCGGCAGCGTTCATACCAGGGGCATCTCCACCACTAGTCAAAACAGCAATACGTTTCATTATTCCTGATACTCCTTTTATATATTTAACATTTTCATTATAACATAAAGAATTCTAAATGGCTTTAAATTTGAAAAGATTTATTGTTTTTTTTTATCGTAAAACCGTTTTCAACACATAAGGTGCTAATTCCTGATTAAGTTCCTCGTTCTTGGATACTCTATATCTTTGACTAACGATGGTTTCCTTACTTCCTTGATAACGAATAATTACAGGGATGTTTCCAGGATACTTAGCTAAGATTTGAGAAACGTCTAAGTCCTGATCATGATTCTCAAGTAAAATCCAGAAACGCTCCGTACTAGCTTCCTCCATGTTGGACAAAATTAACTGAATGCGTCCATCACGCTCCTGGGTCCGCCCATCAAGATAAAAGAGACCACCTTCACTTAATTTATCCTTATGATAGAAATAAGTTTCTGGGAATAGAGTAACATCAAGTTTATTGATCCCATCAGTTACGTTCAGAAAGGCCATCTGATCACCTTTTTTAGTTCTGATAATTCGAACGGACTCTAGCTGAACCAAAACCGTCGCCTTAGTATTAACCGTCAAATCAGAAATTGGTTGATAGGGACGAGAGGCCATTTTTTGAGCTAGGTGTAAAGGATGAGGACTAAGCCCAACTCCTAGTAACTCCTGTTCTAAATTATAACGATCCGTCTGGCTATAGTCTTCATAATCAACCCAAGAATAAGAGGACTCTGCAAACAAACTTCCTAACTCATTGACAAAAGTAAAGAGGTTGTTTAAATTGCCAATGATTTTCTGACGGTTTGGTTCAAAAATATCAAACAAACCAATTTGAATAAGAGGTGTCAAAATATCGACTTTCTGATATTTACTAGGAATACGTGTCAAAAAGTCTTCTATAGAAATGTATTTGCCATTTTGTTTGCGATCCTCAATAATCCAAAGGGAAAAATCTCTTGGCAAGCCTTTGATAGTCTTAAGGCCTAATACGATCTTGCCATCTGAAATCTTGTCCAGATAGGGAATCCTATTAATATCGAGTCTAGCTAGGGAGAAGCCATTTTCAATTGCATCCTTAATGTAATCACTAGACGAATAATTCAACATAACGTCATAGAATATCTGTGGGTAGTGCGTTTTGAAATAGGCTAACTGAAAGGCCAAAGCTGAGTAGGCATAGGCATGACTTCTATTAAAGCCATAACCCGCAAACTTAGCCATCATACTAAAGAGTCTTTCAGCAATCTGTGGGTCACGTCCTAACTGACGACTTCCTTCCATGAATTGTTCGGACATCTTGGACATTTCATTGGCATCTTTTTTAGACATCGCTCGACGAAGCAAATCGGCTTTTCCAAGTGTAAAGCCCGCAAATACTTGGGCAATCTGCATAACCTGCTCCTGATAGAGCATGATGCCATAAGTAGGCTCAAGGATTGGTGCAACTACTGGATCAATCAGATCTACTTTTTCCTTACCATACTTACGAGCAATGAAATTATCTGTATAATCGCTGGCTCCAGGACGGTTAAGTGAGGTTGTCGCTACGACTTCTTCGAACTTAGCAGGTTTAATTCGTTTAAGGAGGTTTATGGCACCTGCCTGCTCAAACTGAAAAATTCCCTTTGTCTTACCACTGGCAAAAAGTGCTAGGGTCTGTGGATCTTCCAAGTCAATGGATTTGATATCAATAGTGATGCCCTGCTCTTCTTCTAGCTTCTCTTTCATTTTTTGAACAAAGGTCAAATTACGGAGACCCAAGAAATCCATCTTAAGCAAGCCATTGGCCTCAACTGCGGAGGCATCGTACTGAGTAACCATCATATCCTCACCAGCTTTTAGAGGAATATGATTAGTCAGGTCATCATCACTCATCACTATACCGGCAGCATGAATTGAGGTTTGTCTTGGCTGGCCTTCAATAGCCTTAGCAATCTCAAAAGCCCTCTGAAATTCCTGTCTCTGATTAATCAACTGTCTAAATGACATATTCTTCTCATAGACAGAGGTCAAGTTATCACGAAAAGAAATCTTTTTACTTAGTTGGGACAGTTCAAATTCCTTAGCACCAAAACGTTTAAAAACATCTCGAATAGCCTGCTTGGCTCCAAAGGTTGAAAAGGTAACAATCTGAGCAGAGTGCTTACTACCATAACGGTCCCTAACATAGTGAAGAAACTCGCTTCGATAGATATCAGGCAAGTCGATATCAATATCAGGCATGCTATAACGCTCTTCATTTAGGAAACGCTCGAAAAGCAAGTCATTTTTAACGGGATCAATTCCAGTAATGTCAAGAACATAGGCCACCAAGCTTCCTGCAGCAGATCCACGTCCCATTCCCATATAATAACCACGGCTACGCCCAAAGCGTAACAAGTCCCAGACAATCAAGAAATAATCATCAAAGCCCATCTGATGAATGATAGACAATTCTTTGTCTAAACGTTCCTGATAAACTGGTGATGTTAACTTTTTAGACTCCAATCCAGATTGAGCTAATTGACGTAATTGGTCAACAGCAGGCATATCTCGATTAAAACGTGGAAGCTTCAAATCCGTATCAAATTGATAGGTAATGTCTGAAACAAGTTGCTCCAAATTGTTCAAAGCCTCTGGAATATCACTATAGGCACTTTCCATTTCTTGAGGCGAGAAAAGAAGCTGATTCATAGGACAAATAGAGGCCTCTGACAAGGAAACGTTTTGCGAGATGGCATGCAACATCTGAATCGTCGAGCGGTCTGAATTCTCAAAGTAACGCACTGTATGTAAGGGAACTACAGGATAATCAAACTCTTTGCCAGCGTCTTCTGGCCTTACCCCAATGAAAACCTCTGAACCAAGAGTCATCCCTGGCTCCCAGTCTTCACTTGGAAGGATGAGGGCAATATCATTAAGATAGTCCGAGAAAGCTGTAAACTCACGCTGTCCTGAGGAGAGCTCTGTTGCCAACTTCATCAAATTTTTATAGCCTTGATTATTTTTAGCTAATAGACGAAAAGGAATTTTTCTTCCCTCGTAAAACAGATTAGCTTCCATACCAATCAAAGGATGTAAACCGTGTCTACTTGCAATCTGGGCAAAATGATAAGCAGCATAGAGATTGTCACGATCCATCAAACCAAGGGACTGATAGCCAAGCTCTTTGGCACGCTTAATGTAGGTGGTCAAATCTACAACACTATCCATGAAACTATAGACAGATTTTGTGTCCAATTGTGCAAACATGAAGGCCTCCTTTCTATCTTTCTATTATAGCATACGCTACTTGTAAAAACGCCTCTACCATATCAACTGTTTCAAACAAAAAGAATGAGATAGAACAACATTTTAGATATTGTCTTTATCTCATTCTTTTAAGTGATCATTATTTTTTTACTAACACATCATTGCTTTTGATAGCAAGATTGAATATCAAAGTTTAGAAAAACAACTTAGTCCCTTATTGCCAATATGATGGGCGTTGTTTTTCATAGGCAGCAATCAAATCTTCATATTGAAGCGTGATTCCAATATCATCAAGCCCTTCAACCAATTTACGTTTCCACTCATGATCGATATCAAATGGAAACTCTCCTGCTGAAGATTTAATGACTTGGTTTGGAAGGTCAATCGTGATTTCTTCACCCGCAGGAAGAGCAGCCAATTTTTGACGTACTTCCAAGGGTTGAACGATTGGCAACATACCATTCTTCAATTCGTTGTTATAGTGGATATCTGAAAATGATCCAGCGATAACACAGCGGAAACCATAGTCTTCCAATGCCCATGCAGCGTGTTCACGAGATGACCCTGAACCAAAGTTATCACCAGTAACCAAAATAGTCGCATCGCGATACTCAGGTTTGTTGAAGACAAAATCAGGATTTTCTTCGTAGTCATCATTAAGATAACGCCATTCAAACATCAAATTCTTACCAAAGCCTTTTTTATCAACAGCTTTCAAGAATTGTTTGGGAATGAGTTGGTCCGTATCGATGTTATCATTCATCAAAGGTACTGATTTCCCTGTATAGACGGTAAATTTTTCCATTATCTTCTCCCTTATGCTTGAACTTCTGGCATATCGCGTACATCTACAAATTTACCAGCGATTGCCGCAGCTGCAGCCATTGCTGGACTACAAAGGTGAGTACGAGCTCCATATCCTTGACGTCCCTCAAAGTTACGGTTACTTGTAGATGCACAGTGAACGCCTTCTGGAACATGGTCAGGGTTCATACCAAGACACATTGAGCAACCTGGATCACGCCATTCAAATCCTGCATCCAAGAAAATTTTATCCAAACCAAGACGTTCAGCTTCTTTCTTAACTGGACGTGAACCTGGAACAACAATAGCTGTCAATGTTGGTGCAATATGTTTTCCTTTGACGAATTTAGCAGCTAACTCAAGGTCGCTAAGACGTGCGTTAGTACAAGAACCAATAAAGACATAGCCAAGATCGATATCTTTAGCATACTCGCCAGGCTTAACGTCCATATACTCGTAGGCACGTTCATCATTAAAGTCTTTGATTTCTGGGAATGGTTGATCAAACTCAACACCCATTTCAGGGTTAGTTCCCCATGTAACCATAGGTGCCAATTCTGAAACATCAATAGTGATTACTTTATCATATTCAGCATCTGGATCTGAAACCAACGTTTTCCAGTCAGCTACTGCTTCTTCAAACTTCTCACCCTTAGGTGCGCATGGACGCCCTTCAACATAATCATAAGTTTTTTGGTCTGGATTCATAAGACCCATCTTAGCACCAAATTCAATAGACATGTTACAGATGGTCATGCGTTCATCCATTGAAAGGGCATCGATAGCTTCACCACAATATTCAACTGCGTATCCTACTCCAGCATCAACGCCATAGCGTGCAATAAGTGCGAGAATAAAGTCTTTTGAATAGACACCTGGCTGTGGTTTACCAACAAATTCAACCTTCATTTTCTTAGGTTTAACTTGCCACAAACATTGTGTCGCAAAAACATGTTCTACCTCAGATGTACCAATACCAAAGGCAATGGCACCAAAAGCACCGTGAGTAGCCGTATGACTATCCCCACAAACTACAAATTTACCGGGTTGACTGCGACCTGTTTCAGGACCAACCATGTGGACAATCCCCTGACGAGCAGTACCGTGGGTAGCCGCATCAATACCGAATTCTTCAACGTTTTTCGCCAAAGTATCAATTTGGTTTTTAGAAATAAGGTCACGAATGTTAAAAATATCAACCGTAGGAACGTTGTGGTCTGTCGTACCAAAAGTTAAATCTGGGCGACGAACTTTACGTCCAGCATCACGAAGTCCTTGAAAGGCCTGTGGACTTGTAACCTCGTGAATATAATGCTGATCCACATACATCAATTGTGGTTCGCCCTCGTTTCCAGTAACGACGTGGCGTTCCCAAAGTTTATCAAAAATTGATTTTCCGCTCATAAAATACTCCAAATATAATCTAAGGATTAGCTAATCCGAAAGTCTTGTTAGAATAAGGTATAAAAGAACGACATCAATAACAATGCCTATAAGCCAACATAGCTTAAAATACCATTTGTTAATTTTATGTCTAAAAAGTTTTCCACCTAGAAAGGCACCAATACCACCGAAAATCAGAGTCTGTAATAATAATGCCTTCTCAGAAATCCGTCTTTTATGTTGAATGGCCTTGCTTTTATCAAGTCCATAAGCACATAAAACAAGGATATTCCATACCAACAAAACACTGAGTAACACTAGTTTTAGTGTCATGAGTTTAGAGATTGCTAATAATAGCTGCTGTCATTTCAGCAGTCGAAGCCTGACCACCCAAATCACGTGTCAAGATGCCTTGGTTCAAGGTCTTATCAACAGCATTTTCAATCAATTCTGCCCCTTCAGTTTCATTGAAACTTTCACGCAACATCATAGCTACTGATAAAATCATTGAAATTGGGTTGGCAATACCTTGACCGGCAATGTCTGGTGCTGAACCATGGATTGGTTCATAAAGACTCGGACCATTTTCAGAATGACTAGCAGATGGCATAACACCTAAAGTTCCTGGAAGGACACTTGATTCATCAGACAAGATATCCCCAAAAAGGTTTTCTGTCACAACCACATCAAAACGAGCTGGATTGGTAATCATAATCATTGCAGCACTATCAACAAGTTGGTGTTCAAGAGTTACATCTGGAAACTCCAAAGAAACTTCATCAGCAATCTTACGCCACAATTTAGAAGTTGCCAATACATTTTGTTTATCAATACTAGTGACCTTTTTGCCACGACCTTGGGCAATCTTGAAAGCACGACGCATGATACGACGAATCTCATCTGCTGAATAATCATTGATATCACGAGCCTTATCTTCTTCGAGAATATGCTCACCAAAGTAAATCCCACCTGTAAGCTCACGAACAACGACAAAATCTACGCCCTCGATACGCTCTGGTTTAAGAGGTGACAAGTGTTTCAAAGCATCAAAGATGCGGACAGGACGGATATTAGCAAAGAGATTTAGCTCTTTACGAATGGCCAAAAGTCCTTGTTCAGGACGAACTGGCGCATTGTCATATTTTGGTCCACCAATTGCAGCCAAGAGGATAGCATCTGCTGATTTAGCAGCATCCAAAGTTGACTTAGGAAGTGGATGACCTTCAGCATCAATACCAGCACCACCAAATGGTTTAGCATCAATGTCATAATCAAATCTAATTTTTGAAGCTACTTTTTCAAGAACTTCAAGACCTGCTGCCATAATCTCAGGTCCAATTCCATCACCTGAAAGTGTTACAATTTTCTTTGTCATGTTTAACTCCTCTTTGGCTTATGGAAGGTCACGATAAGAAACCTTACGTGCCATCTCACCAGCATTTTCTTTTTGAACCAATGTATTAGCATTGATATAGGCAATTGCTGATGCTTTCAAAACATCAAAGTCCAAACCAGATGCATTGAAAATAGTATCTGTATCTACATTTTCAACAGTTACAAGTACACGCGCTTGCGCATCAATACCATCAGTTACAGCGTCAATATTATAAGAAGTCAAGCGAACTGTTTGGTTGAAGAATTTATCAATAGCATTAAAGATAGCTTCAACTGACCCTTGTCCATTGGCCAAAAATTCTACAGATTCACCGTCTTCATTAGCCAAGCTTACTGTAGCAGTGATTGTTTCATCAGCATTAGTAGTCAAGCGAAGATCTTCGAAGTGGAAACCTTCTGGATTATCTACACTAGTACCAGCAACAAGGGCACGAATGTCTGCATCTGTGATATCATGTTTTTTCCCAGCCAAGACTTTAAATTTAGCAAAAAGTGGTTTGATATCTTCTTCAACAAAGTCAAGCTTAAGTTCTTTTAATTTTTCAACAAAGGCATGACGTCCTGACAATTTACCAAGAGGAAGACTGTTACTCTTCACACCTACCAATTCTGGTGTGAAGATTTCATAAGTTTGTGGGTTCTTAAGAACACCATCTTGGTGGATACCTGATTCATGAGAGAAGGCATTTCCACCAACAACAGCTTTATTTTTAGGAACAGGAATACCTGAGAAGCGAGAAACAAGCTCTGAAGTATTCATTGTTTCATTAAGAACAATATCACTTGTTGCTTGGAAAAAGTCTTCACGAATTTTCAAAGCGACAGCTACTTCTTCAAGAGCAACATTACCCGCACGCTCACCAATACCGTTGACTGTTCCCTGAACACGTCCAGCACCATGTTTAATTGCTGTCAAAGTATTTGCAGTTGCCATACCGAGGTCATCGTGACAGTGAACACCAAAGACAACTTTATGGTCTGATTTAATATTTTCAGTCAAGTGATCAAAAATACGTGCAAACTCTTCTGGAGTCGTAAAGCCAACTGTATCAGGAATATTAATATATGAGGCACCAGCATCAACTGCTGTTTGAACAACTTCAGTCAAGAAATCAAGCTCAGTACGAGTAGCATCTTCAGGAGAAAACTCAACAACTTCAAATTTTGAACGTGCATATGACACATGTTCTTTTACAGCTTCAAGAATTTCTTCTTTTGATTTCTTCAATTTAAACTCACGGTGAATAGGACTTGTCGCGATAAAGACATGAATTTGTGGATACTTAGCATCTTTCAAAGCTTCATAACAAGCATCAATATCAGATTTTACTGAACGAGCCAAGCCAGTAACAGAAGTTGTTGTCATAGCTTCTGCAATTTGTTTTACTGCTTCAAATGAATCTGGGCTAGCTGCAGGGAAACCAGCTTCAATTACAGAAATTCCCCATTTTTCAAGTTGCTTAGCAATAGCAACTTTTTCTTTGATTGAGAAGTTAACACCAGGTGTTTGTTCCCCATCACGAAGACTTGTATCAAAAAATTCAACTTTACGCATAGACAATCCTCTTTCTAAAAGTAAAAACGATAGTAGTAAAAAAACATCTCACTCGGAAACCCAAGCGAGATGTTTTTATCTCCCGCTTGGTAAGCCAAACAGGACTAATGCTTTTGCACTAGCCCTCATTACGCAATAGCAAAACTGTTGTAGTTGCGAATGTCATTTGACTCATTTCCTTTCGATGTATCTTGGTTAATATGATACATCTTTCCAACTTGAAAGTCAAGGAAAAAATACTGAATTGACTGACTTTTCTGACCACTATTTACAATTTTTTTCAGGAAAAGAAAAAAGCTGGCTTAAACCAACTTTTTCTTTATTATTGATAACTACTTATCTCAGCTTATTTTCCGAGGTAGTATTCGTTAACAACGTTCAATTTATCGTCAAATTCGAATACCAATGGTGGGAAGTTTGGAATTTCAACATCCATGATTTCGTCATCTGACAATTGTTTGATGTGTTTAACAAGGGCACGGATTGAGTTACCGTGTGCACCTACGAATACGTTTTTACCATCTTTAAGAGCTGGAGCGATTTTATCTTCCCAGAATGGAAGGGCACGTTCCAAAGTAACTTTCAAGTTTTCAGCATCTGGAATTACTGAGTCGTCTAGTGAAGCATAACGACGATCAGTGTGTGCTGAGTGCTCATCATCACGATCCATTGCTGGAGGCAAAACATCGTATGAACGACGCCAGATGTGAACTTGCTCATCACCAAATTGTTCAGCAGCTTCTGCTTTGTTTTTACCAGTCAAACCACCGTAGTGACGTTCGTTCAAGCGCCATGATTTTTCAACTGGAACCCAAAGTTGGTCAGATGCTTCAAGAGCCAAGTTAGTTGTTTTGATCGCACGTTTCAATACTGAAGTGTATGCTTGATCAAATTCGATACCAGCTTCTTTGATCAATTTACCAGCGTCGATAGCTTGTTGAGTACCTTTTTCAGAAAGATCTACGTCAGCCCAACCTGTGAAAAGGTTAGCTTTGTTCCATTCAGACTCACCGTGGCGAGCGAAAACCAATTTTACCATTAGTTATGTCTCCTTTTTATTTTGGGTTAAACCCATTTACTCCTTCTATTCTACCCAAAAAACCTTGAAAAAGCTAGCAAAATCCAAAAAATTCTGTAAAATTCTACTGCATCCTGTCAGTCTCAAAAGCGAGGGTATTAGAAATTCACTTTAGATGCTTTTGCATATCCATTATTTCCTTGTTTTAGGCCTTCATTCATGCTAAAATGAGATGAATTAGTAACATTTTACATTGTGATCTTTAAAGGAGGATCTTATGGTTTCTACTGCTACAAAAGTTGGTCAGTTTACATTTTCTAACTGTCTTATGAATGCTGCGGGTGTTCATTGTATGACTAAGGAAGAATTGGCAGAGGTCGAGGCTTCAGCTGCAGGTTCATTCGTCACAAAAACAGGGACACTTGAAGCCCGCCCTGGTAATCCTGAACCACGTTATGTTAATGTACCTCTTGGGTCAATCAACTCAATGGGCTTGCCAAATAACGGTTTTGAATACTACCTTGACTATGTGATTGAATTGCAAAAGCAACCCAATACCAAAAATCATTTCCTTTCACTAGTTGGTCTCTCACCTGAAGAAACCCACACGATTCTCAAAAAAGTTCAAGAAAGCGACTATGAAGGACTTGTTGAACTCAACCTCTCATGCCCTAACGTTCCTGGTAAACCTCAAATTGCCTATGATTTTGAAACAACAACCGAGATCCTTACTGAAGTCTTCTCTTACTTTACAAAACCTCTTGGTGTGAAATTACCACCATACTTTGATATTGTGCACTTTGACCAAGCTGCTGCAGTGTTTAACCAATTTCCACTTGTCTTTGTTAACTGTGTGAACTCAATTGGTAATGGCCTTTACATTGAAGATGAGTCTGTTGTCATCAAACCTAAGAATGGTTTTGGTGGTATCGGTGGTGACTACATCAAACCTACTGCCTTGGCAAACGTTCACGCTTTCTACCAACGTCTGAAACCTGAAATCCAAATTATTGGTACTGGTGGTGTCAAATCTGGTCGTGATGCCTTTGAACACATCCTTTGTGGTGCAAGTATGGTACAAGTGGGTACTGCCCTTCAAAAAGAAGGTGTCGCTGTTTTTGACCGTATTACTAAAGAACTTAAAGAAATCATGGAAGAAAAAGGTTACGAAACTCTTGAAGACTTCCGAGGAAAACTTCACTACATTGACTAGTCTACAAAAAAAGTTTGGAAGACCTTCCAAACTTTTTTATTATTTGATGAGGATTCTCTTATTAGACAAGACCATCATCGTCACGTTCATCCCAGTCTTCAAAAGGATCCTTGCCCTCTTTCTCAGCTTGAAGACGTTTCTGACGAGCTTCTTCGATTTGTTTTTCACTTGGCTTCATCAGTTTGCTGATAGCAACAATACCTGATAGTTTAATAACAGTAAAAACCAAAAGAAAAATCAATACCACTGTTATGGTTTTCATAGATTTCCTTAACTTATTTTCATATAAATCAAAACCCCTAAAATTTTAGGGGTTTTTACATTATTTAACTGCGTCTTTAAGAGCTTTACCAGCTTTAAATGCAGGAACTTTAGAAGCTGCGATTGAGATAGCTTCACCAGTTTGTGGGTTACGACCTTGACGAGCAGCGCGTTCGCGTACTTCAAAGTTACCGAAACCGATCAATTGTACTTTTTCACCTGCAGCAAGGAATTCTTCGATAGAAGCGAAAACTGCATCTACAGCTGCTGCTGAATCTTTTTTAGTAAGCTCAGTTGCTTCTGCAACTTTAGCGATCAAATCTTGTTTGTTAGCCATTGTAACAATCCTCCAATTTATTTCTAAGCGAATAGTTTTTTTAGCGCTTGAACAAGTATTATCTTATCCTAAAAGGCCTATGAGGTCAAGTAATAAACGCTAATTTAATCGCTTTTTTGCAAAAAGTAAAGGCTTTTTAATTTATTGTCTTATAGATGTCAAATTCGATACGGTCATTAACCAAATCAAGGCTTTGAGCACGTGCTGTAATCCCCTTCTCATTCTTCATAGACTGAATATTTAAGGTAACCTTTCCCTTCTTACTATTGATGGCGATGTAATCAGGGAGGTTAGTTGAACGTTTAATCATCTTAAGGGCATCCGAAACAGGCAGTTTCAAGGTTCCAGCCGAAAGCTCAGAAACATGAAGTACAATTGCTCCTGATTCACTAACAACCGGCGTAAAGTAGACATAAAGAGGGACAGGGTGACCTAAAACCTTATAGCTACTTTCGAAAACAATTTTAGAATTGGTAACCTTGACCTTGAAACGCATCTTATCGGTCGAATAATCTTGGGCAAAGCCCGTAAGAGCAGCGTCAAGCTCCTCCCTTGTCATACTATACTTACCAATTTTAGTTGCTCCCTTAGGTAGGGATACAGAACTCGTCGTCTCCACTGGAGTCATGATTCTATAGGCCACAACACTTACTAAGGCTAGATTTAAGGCCAAGAGTCCTAAAAATAACCACTTCCATATCTTACTCACCTGACCACTCCTTCTTTGTTTGGTTAATACGTTTCAAAATGGCATCTGACATAATTTGATAACCTGTATTATTTGGATGAAAATGATCATCCTCAAAAAGAGCATCATTCAGGCTACCTTGAGAAGAGTTACTAGACTGAGACGTATCATCAGAGCTTGTAACACCGCCCTTACCGTCAATTCCCTTATAAAGCAAATCATTTACAGGAACAAAATAGACATTATCGTACTTCTTGCACACTTCTTCAGTAGATTGGTTCCAATTATCTACAATAGTTTGCATTTCTGTCATCTCTGGAAAATTAAGATAAAAAGGATTGTAAATACCAACAATATAAATTGGCAATGTTTTATTATCCTTACGAGCTAACTCAATAATCTGTCCTAATCTCTTTTGATAGGCCTGAGCTGGCTTAGTGAAGGTGTCTACATTAAGATTAGTGATATTGTCCTTAATGACATGGATTACATCATTACCACCAACTGTCAGAGTCATCACTTTAGCCTTCTTGAGATCTCTTTGAATATCCTTCTTTTCTTGCACTCTCTTGAGAATTTGATTGCTCGTATTCCCTGCGATACCATAGTTGCGAGAGGTCACTTGCCAGTCAAAATCTGACTCTAAGGCCTGAGACAAAACAGGAACGAAGCCCCCTTGATTACTACTATCACCTACACCTTGCGTAAGGGAATCACCGATAGCAACATAGGTGACCTTTTCATTTTTAATAGATTTAATTTTTTCTGCAATTTTTGATGACTGATGCGTACTAGGAACTACAAAAATAAAGAGGCCGATAAATAAGAGAAAAAGCAAGAAGAAGCCTACGAGGCTTCTAACTAATTCTGATTCTTTCCACTTATTCATAACGAACCATTACGGCAAAGGCGCCTTCACCAGTGTGCGTTTGAATGATGGAACCAGTCTCAAGGATTGAAATCGGAGCGCCCAAAACCTCAAGTTTTTCAGCCATTTCATGTGCAAAATCAGGTGTCCCTGCATAAGAAATACCAATCTCTGCCACTTTGCGGTCCTTATCCTTGATACCATTAATATAAGAATCCAACCATTTTGTGAATGTCTTAGCACCACGACCCTTCGCAATCGTATTCAACTGATAGTCTTTCAACTCCATAATGACACGGATATTGAGCAATGAAGATAGTAGACCTGTTACACGTCCAATACGACCACCTTTGACAAGATTCTCAAGGGTAGAAACACCGATATGTAGTTCAGATTTACTTTTCACTTCTTCCACACGTGCTACAATCTCATCTAGACTATCTCCTGCTTCAGCTAATTTGGCTGCTTCAACAACCTGAAACTTAAGGCACTGATCCGTAAAGCCTGAATCGATAACGGTTACATCTGCTCCTGACAGGCTAGCTCCTTGACGTGAAGCTTCACATGTCCCAGAGAGGGTGTGCATGAGGTGGATAGCCACAATCTGTTCTGCACCTTCTTTGACAAGTTTTTCATATGTCTCAGCAAACAAACCTACTGGTGGTTGGCTAGTCTTTGGTAACTCTTTACTATGCTTCATCATATCCAAGAAACGGCCTTCTTCTCGAAGATCACTATCTGAATAGATGACACCGTCCACCATAACCGACAATGGAACAACAGTGATATTATATTTTTCAACCAATTCTGGTTCAATCGTAATTGACGAATCGGTTACAATTCTGATTTTACTCATATTTTTCTCGCTTAACACAAATTTTTATTCTATTATAGCATGACTGGAAAACTTTTCCCAAGTCTTTTTCTAAAGAGAGTCATCTACCTTTAACAAGGCTCTTGCTTGGCTCAAGGCAGCCTCCGTCACATTATCACCTGCTAACATCTTAGCGATTTCTTGCACCCTTTCCTCAGGTGTCAAGAGACGCACACGAGAGACAGTTGTCTCATTATCACTTTCCTTAGAGATAAAGAACTGATAATCAGCAATTGCAATAACTTGCGGAAGGTGACTGATGGCCAAAACCTGACCATGACTCCCAATCTTATGAATTTTCTGAGCGATGGCTTGGGCAACACGACCTGAAACGCCAGTATCAACCTCATCGAAGACGATACTTGTTTTGTCTTCTTTGCGGGCAAAGGCTGACTTAATCGCTAACATGAGTCGAGATAATTCTCCTCCTGAAGCAACCTTAACAAGCGGTTTAAAGCCTTCACCTGGATTGGTTGAGATGTAAAACTCAACCTGCTCATTACCATCACGGTTAAATTTCCCTTTAGTAAAGGTAACTTTAAAATCAGCCTTATCCATGTAAAGGTCGCATAACTCGTTCTTAATCTCAGCTTCAAGGGCTGTAGCAATTTGATGGCGTGCCGTTTGTAAGGTCTCTGCAGACGCAAGCAGATCTTTTTCAAGTTGCTTAAGCTCTTGTTCCATCGCATCTGACGAACTGGAATTGCCAGTTAAAAGATTATATTCTTTACTTGAATTTTCCAGAT
Organism: Streptococcus sp. HMSC064D12; assembly: GCF_001837205.1. NCBI lineage: Bacteria > Bacillati > Bacillota > Bacilli > Lactobacillales > Streptococcaceae > Streptococcus > Streptococcus sp. HMSC064D12. The sequence continues at coordinate 90,848 of NZ_KV831713.1, read as the reverse complement.
AATCTAAGACGTCATCGACAGTCCCACCATATTTACGAGTAATTGCATTAATCGTATCTAAGCGGTGTTCAATCTCTTGCAAACGCCCAGCATCAAAGTCCAAATTATCCAAAAGGTCACCGAGTTGCTTAGTGACATCTTCCAAAACATAATAGGCTTCTGATAGATTTCCAGAGAGTTCTTTGTAATCTGAGTCATACTCTTCAAGAGACTGGAGGTCATTCATGGCAGAACGAACATTTGAAAGACTTGAAAAATCTTCATTATCCAGCATGACATAGGCATTTGTTAAGGTATCAGCAATCTGCTTATGGTTAAGAAGCTTGTCTCGCTCCTTCATCAATGCCAAATCTTCTCCTGATTTTAGAGAGACTGCTTCAATTTCTGCAATCTGAAAAGCTAGCATTTCAATTCGAGCCTTATGCTCCTGCTCATTTTTCTGCTTTTCAAGAACGGCTTTTCTTAACTCACGATAGCGGTCAAAATACTCTTGGTATTCTTTCTTAGTTTGGAAAAATTCCTTGTCACCAAAGGCATCAAGCATGGTAATATGCAGAGCAGGTTTCATAAGCTCTTCCTGGTCATGTTGTCCATGGATATCTACCAAGAAGTGCCCAACGGCTTTAAGTGTCGTTAAATTGACCATCTGTCCATTGATGCGACTAACACTTCTACCATTTTGGAAGATTTCACGACGGATAATCAATTCATCCTCGACAGGAATCCCATTATCTTCCAAGATACTAACCAAGGCAGGATTTTGTTCGATTGAAAAGAAGCCCTGAATCTCAGCCTTAGATGCTGAATGACGGACGACTTCGCTAGAAGCACGTGCGCCCAACATAAGATTCATGGCATCTATAATAATGGACTTACCAGCACCTGTTTCACCAGTAAGGACGGTCATACCATTCTCAAAGTTTAGAGAAATCTCTTCAATAATTGCGAAATTCTTTATCGTAATTTCGAGAAGCATAGGCCCTCCTATTCTTCAACCCACTTAATGATTTGCCCCTGTAGTTCGATGGCTGCTAACTCTGACTGAGCCACTAAAAAGAGGGTATCATCGTCAGCAATGACACTAAAAATCAAATGCTTGTACTCATCCAAAAGAATCTTCTTGATGAGACGGCTTGTCCCAGGTTGAACAACGATATTCATAAAGGCATGTTGACGATCAACACGCAACAAGCGACGAGTCACAACAGAAGTTCCACCTACTCGTCTAGGAGCAGTTGAGAGTCCATAGATGTATGAACCGTCTTCCGTTGGTACCTTGGTAATACCAATTTCATTGATATCACGCGATACTGTCGCCTGAGTAGCCTTCAATCCCTCATTTTGGAGTAATTTTACCAATTCTCCCTGAGTCGTAATTTTATTTTCTTGGACAATCTTTCGGATTAACTCCAAACGATCATTCTTCTTCATTCTTTTTAAACTCCTTATGTGCTTGTGCTACAACTTCCTTAATAGAGGTTTGAGCATCATTTTGAGGAGAATTTGTCTTCTCCAAATGTGCGAGAAACTCAATGTTACCATGACCACCTTGGATAGGTGAAAAGTCCAGTCTCTTAACTGAAAAGCCATAGTCAAGCGCAAAGGCTGTCACTGTTTCTAACACTTTTTCATGGACACTGCTCTCACGAACAATCCCGTTTTTCCCAATTTGTTCACGGCCCGCCTCAAATTGCGGTTTCACAAGAGCAACAACTTGCCCTCCATCAACCAATATCTTAGCCAAGGCCGGCAGAATCAAATTTAGCGAGATGAAACTGACATCGATTGATGCAAAAGACGGTAGTCCTTCTGTAAAATCAATAGGTTCAGCATAACGGAAATTATATTGCTCCATGGAACGAACACGCTCATCTTGACGCAATTTCCAAACCAACTGATTGGTACCGACATCCACAGCATAAACCAGTTTGGCCCCATTTTGAAGCATAACATCGGTAAATCCACCTGTTGAAGCTCCAATATCGATGGTCGTCATGCCTTCAACCGACAGATTGAATACTTCCAAAGCTTTTTCAAGTTTGAGTCCTCCACGGCTCACATACTTGAGTTTTTCTCCTTTAAGCTTCAACTCTGTACCGTCGTCGATTTTTTCACCGGGTTTATCGTAACGTTCACCATTGATAACATTAACAACTAAACCAGCCATAACGCCACGTTTAGCTTGTTCTCGTGTTTCAAAAAGGCCTTGTTTATAAGCCAAGACGTCTACTCTTTCCTTAGGCATGGAGTCGTAACCTTTCTATGATTTCTATAATACTGTCTTTCTTGAAACCTTGAGTCTCAGATAGATTTCGGAAAATAGCCTCAGCTTTATCAAGTGATTCCTCTAGGATAGCATGTGATTTTTCAAGACCAAGCAGAGCCGGATATGTTGATTTTCCAGCTACTACATCTTTCCCAGGCGTCTTCCCAAGCTCTTCGAAATCAGCAGTCACATCCAAAATATCATCACGTACTTGAAAGGCAAGACCAATCAAGCGACCAGCTTCTTGAAGATTTTCCAAGACCTGTTGATCTTTTTGAGCAACAATACCAGCCGCTACAAAAGGAAAGGTTAAAAGCTTACCTGTCTTATGCTCATGAATCTTAGCCAGTTGCGATAAATCAAGTTCCTGACCTTCACCCTTCATATCCAACATTTGTCCACCTACCATACCGAAGGTTCCTGAAGAATGAGACAATGCTTGAATCAATTGAACTCGAATTTCTGCGGATAACTCTGTTTGTGCTAGGAGGTCAAATGGATCCAAAAAGAGAGAATCTCCAGCCAAGATTGCCGTTGCTTCATCGAATTTCTTATGGTTGGTTAAACGTCCTCGACGGTAATCATCATCATCCATGGCCGGCAGATCGTCGTGAATCAGACTTCCAGTATGAATCATTTCAAGACTTGCTGCGACATCGAAATGACTAGGAGTAAGCTCTAAACCAAATCCTTCAAGTAAATCTAAGAAAATCAGTGGACGAATACGCTTGCCTCCACTATCAACTGAATAAAGGATGGCAGTGATTAAATCACTTGATACAGGAAGATTCTTTTTTTGGTAGTAATCACGGATAGCCGCATCAATTTTATTTAGCTTGCTCATTAGGCATCCATTTCCGTTTCTGTACCATCTGCTTGCATGACCTTAACTAGTGTTTTTTCAGCATCTTCCAAGGTCTTCTGCAAATTTTTAGACAAGGCCATACCTTTTTGGAACTCAGCAATAGCATCCTCAAGAGCAACATCACCTGTTTCGAGCTTAGTGACGATGGCTTCTAAGTCCTGTAAATTTTCCTCAAATGTTTTTTTAGTTGACATTTTTCACCTCTACTTCTAGTTCTCCATCTTTCATTTGGACGGTTAATTGATCACCTTCGGTAATATTCTTGGTACTTGTTAAAGGTTTATCATCTTTCTTGACAATGGCATAGCCCCTTGCAACAATACGACTAGTATCTAGAGACAATAAGGCATCCTGTGCCTTTTCTAATCTCACACGCTTACCATTAATAGTATTCTTGGTTGTAGTCACCAATAAACGTTGCAAAGACTCTCGACGGTCTTGGTAGTTCTGAACACTAGTCAGAAGATTTAAGCCTTGTAATCGTTGTCTCAAAAGCTCTGCTTCTTTTTGTTTGCGTGCGAAATCTTGACTCATGAAGGTTTCAAGCCTTGTTGTTAGTCGATCCAACTTTTGTAGATAACCATCGTAAAGGCGCTCAGGTTGCCTAAAGACAACAGATTGTGACAATTTGGCCAAGCGTTCCTGGTTATATTGTATACGTCTCAAACAGGCTTGATAGGCTCTATTTTGTCTTTCACGAATCCAAACCAAGGTATCAGCCTTTGATACCGGAGTAGCAAGTTCTGCCGCTGCTGTAGGCGTAGCAGCCCTACGATCTGCAACAAAGTCAGCCAAAGTTGTATCTGTTTCGTGACCAACGCTTGAAATCACAGGGAGACTACTCTCAAAAATCGACTGAACTACAATTTCCTCGTTAAAAGCCCAGAGATCTTCAATAGAACCTCCACCACGGCCAACGATAAGTAAATCTAGATCATCCCTTTGATTGGCTTTTTGAATATTTTCAGCAATTTCCTGTGCAGCTCCTTCACCTTGAACCTTGGTAGGGAAAAGTAAGATTTCTACCCCAGGAAAACGACGACTAACGGTCGTAATAATATCTCGAATAACCGCACCGCTAGGACTAGTGACAACCCCTATTTTTTTGACAAAATTAGGCAGAGCTTGCTTATGACGATCATCAAAGTAGCCTTCTGCAGTCAATTTTTTACGAAGCTGTTCAAACTGGATGGCCAAAGCACCAATACCATCTGGCTCTGCCTTCTCGATAATAATGGAATAAGAACCACTAGGTTCATAAATCTGAACCCGACCGACGACATTGATTTTCATCCCTTCTTCGAGTTCAAAACCAAGTTTTTTGAAAACTCCAGCCCAAATCGTCGCCTGAATAACAGCTCCTTCATCCTTAAGCGAAAAATATTGGTGACTCGGACGTCGACGAAAATTGGAAACCTGCCCCGTCAAATATACCCTCTCAAGATAAGGATCACGGTCAAATTTCATTTTTAAATATTTGGTTAAGGATGTGACCGATAAATAGTCAGACACGACAACTCTCCTTTATTTAAGCTAGCCTTGAAAACCTGAAGACACTAAAAAAGTTCTGTAGAACCATCATCCCCAAATCTTCTCAATCAGCTTTTTAATTGTATACACGATTACCTTAAATTATACCAAAAAAGACTGTCAAAAGACAGTCTCAACCACCATTGTCAGGTGTTTTATATGGTTTCATTAATCGGTTGTATATGTTTTTGAAACGACGTCCCAAGAATCGCTTGAACCGTCAATACCACCATAGGCTTCGAGTTGTCCCTTCTTATCTACACGGAAAAGAAGAACATCATTACCATAGGCATCATAAAGTTGAGCATAAACTAGGTTATCATCATCATCCGTCCATGAATAAACATTCCAACCTAGATTCTTATAATTTTCTCCTGTTGACCCTTGTTCTTTAGCATAGGTAGAAACCACCCAGTCTTCCAACTGCTGGTCAGACAAGGATGAGGTATCAACTTGAGAAGATTGATTATCTGATGATGCTGCTGCTTGTTCCTTACTTTTAGCTAACTGACCATTTTTCCATGGATTTGTTACACTCTCTTTTTGGTTATTACTATACCACATCAAGGTAACCACAGGAATAACCACTGCAAGTACTGCAACAACTCCAATTACCCATCTAATGATTTTAGGATCTTTGAGTTTATCAAAACTCGAAACTTTCCTTCCCTTTGTAGTTTCATTTTTACGACGTCTAAATTCGCTCACAGCTTTTTCCTCTTTTTCTTGAAAGTAGTCCCTTTTTTTCTTTTCCTCTTGTTCCAAGAGTTTTTGCACTTCCCTACGACCCTGCGGATCACTCGTTTGAGCCAATGAAATCTGCAACTGAAAAATACGATTATCCAAAGCTTGCTCATATTCTTTGGCTGCTTCTCTATCACCATTATCAGCTAAGGCTCTCAGATACTCTTCATTACTGAATTCAGCCATTCACTATATCGCTCCTGCTTCTAAATCGTTTCTTCTATTTTCTTAAAGCCTGAGACTTTTGTCAAGTTACTAGTTTGTAACAAATTCTTACAGCTGTAAAAAGCCGAAGAAAGTCACATTCTCCAGCTTATTTCTTGGTTGTTTCTTTATAATACTTACAATAACTTTGAAGAGGACATGTCTGGCATTTAGGATTCTTAGCCAAACAATGATAACGCCCAAAGAAAATCATACGGTGATGACTGATAATCCAATCCCTCTTTGGGATTTTCTTCATCAGTTCCGCTTCGATTTCCTCTACACTAGCATCCTCTGGCACGATATTTAGCCTTTTTGATACACGTGAGACATGCGTATCTACAGCAATAGAAGGGATGCCATAGACCTCAGCCAATACTACATTAGCCGTTTTTCGTCCCACACCAGGTAGACTTTCCAATTCCTTATGCGTTTTCGGAACCTGTCCATCAAAATTCATTAAAACAGCTCTAGCAGTCTTGATGATATTCTTTGCCTTATTCTTATAAAGACCGATTGTTCGCAAACACATTTCAACATCATCAAGATTAGCCGAAGCCAAATCCTCAATTTCTGGATAACGCGCCCACAAGCCCGGTGTAATCTTGTTAACAGCCTTATCAGTTGTCTGTGCCGATAAAATAACAGCAACTAATAGTTGGAAAGGAGTTTCCCACTCCAACTCTCCATGAGCATTGGGAAACATCTCCCCCATGAGAGCTAGAGCCTCATTAACACGTTTTCTTCCTAACATTATTGGCCACCCCATAATTGACGGGCTGCATCCATACCTGTTTTGAAGTCATCCGAAACTTGGTGATGGTGCTTCTTACCTTGATGCTCCAAACGACGCTCTTCAACTTGAATTTTCGTCGTAATACCACTCAATTTCCAGTTACGCAGAACCCCTTTGATGTAATTCCAATTTGTCTTGCGGTTAAATACTGCTTCTTTCAAAGCCTCACGGATAAGTTCGGGATCAGTATGTTCTTCTTGGATTTCCTTGTTTAAATCTTCGATAACCATAGGATTCAAGATTCCCAAAGCTTGTTCTAACTCATCTGTTAACTGCTTGATGAGTTGTGTATTTGTAGGCTGACCTACTACAGGCCCCGTCGTTGTCTTTTCATTGCTCACTAACTTATCCAAAACTGCCAAGGCAGGTGAAGCATCTACAACCATCTCAATTTCATTATTAACCTTAATAGTCGTGAAATCAAGGAGTCCAGCCTCAGTCAATGTCGTAATACTTTTATTAACCTCAGTTGGTGTTTTTCCAGTTGCTTGCGCTATCTGGCTCGAAGCCACTTCTCCAATCTGAGTTGTCGTTTGTAGATAGAGAAACTGCCAAACTAGAAAGTCATCCGCAGATGGAAAAATATCCTTAAAGTGGAAAAATAAAGCATTAGGAAGGACCAGATTGCCTGATCGATACTGTTCAAAAAAACTCATATTTACCTTTCAGAATAGCTAGACACCCCAAAAAGTCTTTATGCGCTCACATAAGTCTTTTGAGATTGTCTACTACAAATAACCGTAGAATGAAAAATCGTCTTCCAACTCTTCTAAACGATAAGGTGTTTCTTGATATACCGCATAGTTAATCCAATTGCTAAAGAAGGCAGATGCCGCAAGATTCCAACGAAGTTTAGGCTCCTGACTTGGATCATCCTCTGGGAAATAGTTTGCCGGTACGTCTGGATTAATCCCTGCATCCAAATCTCTTCGGTATTCTCTGGCCAGAGTATCACGGTCGTATTCAAAATGACCGAAACTATATACTTCACGAAGGTTCTTACTTGCTAAGATGGATAAACCGACCTCTGGTCCTGACACAACAATATCTAAATCCGTCTTGTCTTTAATATCCTCGAGCGTAACCTCAGTATAGCGTGAGTGTGGTGACACAAAGCTATCATCAAAGCCATTCATAAGGAAGTTTTCAGGCATGTCAACCGTTTGTTTATAGATACCAGATAGTTTCTCTGACAATGGGACCTTGTCGACTCCATGCTTATAATAGAGACCTGCTTGAGCTCCCCAACACAGATGAAGGGTTGAATAGACATGCTTCTTAGACCAGTCAAAAACTTGTATCAATTCTTGCCAATAATCAACCTCTTCAAAAGGCATTTGCTCAACAGGAGCTCCAGTTACGATGAGACCATCATAATACTTATGCTTAATTTCATCAAAAGTCTTATAAAAGGTTTCCATATGTTCGGCATGGGTATTTTTTGACTTATGACTAGTCATATAAAGAAACTCGACGTTAATTTGAAGTGGCGTATTGGCCAAAAGACGTAGTAATTGAGTTTCCGTAACTTCTTTAGTAGGCATAAGGTTAAGGATTAAGACCTCCATTGGTCGAATATCCTGGCTACTAGCTCTGTTCTCATCCATGATGAAGACATTTTCCGAACGCAATACATCAAGAGCTGGTAACTTATTATCAAGTTTTATAGGCATAACAATATCTCCATCCTTATTTATTCTATCTTCATATTATAAACCGGGGAGGTATTGTTATCAAATATATATTTTCTCTAGTTAGCTATAGCTTTAAACTATATTTAGAGGCCACCTTTGTTTTAAAAGAGTTAAAAAGGCCCTAAGGCCTTTTGTTAATTCATAGATAGATTTATCCTGGGAAGTTCATCAATACTTTAGTATCGTAACCTTCGATAGCTTCACGTCCATTAAGACCATCAAGCTCAATCAAGAAGGCACAACCAGCAACGACACCACCTAGGCGCTCAATCATCTCAATTGTAGCTTTAACGGTACCACCAGTTGCCAAGAGGTCATCAACGATAAGTACACGTTGGCCTGGCTTGATTGCATCGGCATGCATACAAAGCGTATCCACACCATACTCTTTTTCGTAATCGGCTGAAATCACTTCACGTGGCAATTTACCAGGTTTACGAACAGGAGCAAAACCAATACCAAGTTCAAAAGCAACTGGACAACCAACGATGAAACCACGCGCTTCAGGACCAACAATCATGTCAATCTTCTTATCAGTCGCATACTGAACGATTTCACGGATAGCATAGCTATAAGCATTTCCATCAGCCATCAAAGGACTAATATCACGGAAAGTAACCCCTTCTTTAGGGTAGTTTTCAATAGATGCAATATAATCTTCTAATTTCATTTGTTCTTCCTATAGGCTTTTCGCCAAAAAAATATTTACATACCATTATAGCATGAAATAGTAAATTTAGAAAATGCTAACCCTCATTTCGAGACGAATCCTTTGGATTAAGACTCCCCTACTTATACAGCCAATCATAAATTTCCTGTGGAGTTCCCAGAGCCATAAGTTCTTGGAACTTAACGAGTCGTTTCAGATTTTGGAAAATCTGACTGTCCTCAATCTCACGTTTTTCAGCTTCTTTATTGACTGTCATAACACCATTATCAATAGTCACAAAATCCAATTCATCAAAGATTTGAATCATCTTAATCAGAAGAATCTTGTCGATTTTAAGGTAATGACTGAGTTCATCCAATTTATAGCGAACATCGAATTCTGGGAATTGGTAAATGGTTTTATAGAGCCTTGCAAATTGCTCTCTTGTTCCATAACCTGTCAGATAATAGGCTTCCTTAATACTATTTTTAAAATAGATAGCTTGGAAATCTTTACCTTCAAACCACTCTTTTAATTCTGTAGCTGATTCAGGTAGGGTACTGAGGACAACCGCAGGCTCTGTGTCTGCTGCTTCTTCTACCGTTGGTAGACCTTCAGGCAGTGCCATATTTTTTGAGCGGAAATCAAATAATTGAACACCATCCACACGCGCATCTTCTAGCATGAGCTGTAGCGTTGTCTGACCATTCCAAACATTAACAGACAAGGTCACTGCCAATTCCAAACCTTGAGCTTGTTGAAATTCTTGGAGCAGATTACCTTTATTAAAAGCGACAACGTCAAAGCTATCCTTGCCTTGCTTCACCTTAAACTTAAGATGGGCTCCATTTTGTCCCATTGTCCTAGCTTGAGTAACGGTAATATCATGTAGCCAAAAGACTGGCTTTTTATTATCCATACCAAAAGGTGCTAGTTTTTCTAGACTCTTAATAGTATCCAAGCCAAGCTCGCTGAGTTGGAGCTCCTCGTCTAAATTAAGCGTATTTTTGGCACTTGTATCAATCTCATTATCGTAGACATAATGACACAAAATATCTGAGAGTTGACCAAGATTTTCCTCCGGAAGGGTCATCCCAGCGGCTCCAGCGTGTCCTCCAAAAGCAGTAAAGATGTCTCGGTGGTCATCAAGGGCATGGAAGATATTGATTGATTCCAAACTACGGGCTGAACCCTTAGCCAGACCATCTTCAATATTCAAAACCACTACTGTCTGGCTGATTTGTTCCATGATGCGCCCCGCTACAATACCTAGAACACCAGGATGCCAACCTTCCTTGGCTAAAACCTGAACTGGTTTGTCCAAGTCTACCATGGTCATAGCTTCATCAAAGATTTTTTGAACAACTTCCTTACGTTCTTCATTTTTAGCATTGATTTCCAGAGCAATGGCTTGAGCTTCCTCATCGTCAAACCCGGTCAGTAGTTCAATGGCTGGATTTGGATCATCTAAGCGTCCCAAGGCATTGAGTTGAGGAGCCAGTTTGAAGCCTACCGTTTCTTCGGAAATCGTTGTAGGGTCCACATCTGAAATGCGGAGCAATTCTTGAAGCCCGATACGCTCAGTAGTCTTGAGAATTTCCAGGCCGACCTTGACCATAATACGATTTTCATCCGTAAGGCTAACCATATCAGCAATGGTACCAATGGCTACCAAGTCCAACATCTCTGTAGGAATAGTTTCAAGGAGGGCCGTTGCCAATTTGAAAGCTACACCACATCCTGCCAAATACTTAAAAGGATAATCGGCATCTGGATGCTCTGGATGGACAATGGCAAAGGCATCTGGAAGCTGTGCCGGCATACTATGGTGGTCTGTAACGATAACGTCCACACCTTGCTCTTGCGCATAAGCAATAGCCTCATTACCCGCTACTCCATTATCCACTGTAACAATAAGTGAAATGCCTTCCTGCTCAATGAAATACTTATAGACACTTTCGTTTGGCCCATAACCATCTGTAAAACGGTTGGGCAAATAGACTCGAGCCTCGGCACCCATCATTTCAAGGGCTTCCTTGACAATCGATGCTGATGTCATCCCATCTGCATCATAGTCCCCATAGACTAAGATTTGTTCATAATTTTCAATGGCCCGACGAATTCTAGCAACCGCCTTGTCCATATCATGAAGAAGATAAGGGTCATGAAGGTATGATAGATCAGCCTTTAGAAAGTCTTCAAGGGCCTCTTCTGTCGTCACGCCACGTTCATAAGCAATCTTGGCTGCTGTTTCTGCCAGCCCATGTTCTTTGGCAAGTTTAAAAAAGCCAGCATCTGGCTCTTTTGTGTTTATTTTCCAATCATACGTTGATGTAATCATGTTTTTATATTTTCTCCCTGTCATCTAGTCTATCTATTATAACATGAATAATTTTATCATAGTGGATAGAAGCCTAAGTTTCCTAAAAAGAGAATGGAAAACATCGAAAGGTGCTTCGACTTGTGCTATATTTCCAATCAAGACCTGCTTTTCTGGATAAAATAAAAAACTAGGTATTGCTCCTTATTTGACTTGTATTTTCTCAGATATTCCTTTCTCCTCTTCCTTTTATCTAACTCAATTCTACTATCACTTTCAAGCAACATTCGGGAAAACAAGAAAAGGATTTCCTGTCTGAAAATCCTCTACATCAATATTTATAAATCATCCCTGTACAAGCTTGTTCTGAAAGTTCGACAAAACCCAGAGATTGGTAAAAGGCTAGATTTTTCTCGCTACAATCAGTTGCAAGGAGCCTTTGATAGACATTGGGGAAAGTCCCTAAAGCCTCTTCTAAGAGTTTCGTTCCGATGCCTTGGCGTTGGTGATCTGGTCGCACCAAGAGGTCCTGTACAAAAATGACAGAGTGGCCATCTCCTACTAAGCGAATATAGGCTACTAACTCTTCCTCATCATAAACTGCCAACTGCCAGAGACTAGCTTTGACAGCTTCTTCTAGCATAGATGGGTTGTTGGTATAATTGGTCCAGCCGACTGAACTGTACAGTGCGAGTAGGTCTGTTATCGCTGGAATCTCTTGTTTGTACTCTAACATCTTAACTCCTTTTTAATCTATAGTGCTGGAAGAAGGCGATATACCGATAAGGGGACTCTTGTCAGACTGCCAACTCCATTTGAAGCATAGACTCTCGCCAGCCTTATTGGCCTTTGAAGCGATTGTCCTGCAAGGCGTATTATACCTGTCCTCAGGGTTTTCGGATGGTTTCTAAATAGACTTGAATATTGACTGCCATTTACCATTCCCCTATTTGTAGTTAAACACATTGGTAGCCAGTTTGTCCGAGATGCGTGGAAATAGCGTATATCCTTTGTGCGCAACCGCTAAGAGTCGTGGCAAGTTAACTTCACGTTTGTTTTTGCCAAGAATACGGACAATCTTTTTAGCCACGTATTTAGGACTGAGGACAAACTTCTTAACACTCTCAAGATAGTCTCCAGATGGATCAGCTTGATCAAAGAAGCCTGTCTCAATTGGACCAGGATTGACTGTTGTCACATAGACTCCCTTATCAGCCAGCTCTAGACGAAGGGCATCTGAGAAGCCAATTACCGCAAACTTTGTCGCTGCATAGACACTTGAGTTGGCTGTCGCAATTTTTCCCGCCATACTGGCGATATTGATGATATGGCCATGGCCTTGCTCGACCATTTTCTCAGCCATTAGACGTGAAAAGGTCATCGTCGCAAAGGTATTGATATCAAACATATCACGGACCTCTTGGCTAGTGTAATGATCATAAGACTTGAATTCACCGAAACCAGCATTATTGATAAAGACATCAATACGTCCAAATCGTTGATAGAGATAATCGACCATTTCTTTAATGGCATTGTCGTCTCTAAGGTCAATGGCAAGACAGGTTTTATTTTCCACATGACGATAACATTTCTCAAGTTTATCCTTATCTCGTCCTAAGAGGATAATGCCATCACTGAGTGAGAGCTGCTTGACAATTTCTTGTGCAAGCCCTCCTGAGGCACCAGTAATAGCGATAATACGTTGTTTAGCCATTAAATCTCTACCTCTTCTAGGTCACGAACGATGTGGGTGTTTTCGAAAATTGTTTTAGCATCTGCTGCCATCTTACCGATATCACGCCCCAAGAAACGAGCTGATACATGATTTAGAAGAAGGCGTTTAGCTGACGCATCCTTAGCAACCTGTGCTGCTTGCATGTTGGTTGAGTGACCATGGCTCTTGGCAATTTTTTCGTCGCCCTTACCATAAGTAGACTCGTGCACCAAGACATCTGCTCCCAAGCCAAGACGAACACTGGCATTCGTCTTACGAGTGTCACCTAAGATAGTGATAACCTTACCTTTCTTAGGTGCGGAAATAAAGTCCTTGGCAATGATTTTTGTTCCATCTTCAAGAACCACGTCTTGCCCATTCTTAATTTGACCAAAAAGCGGACCAAATGGTACACCTGCTGCTTTAAGGGCCTCAGCATCCAAGGTTCCTTCAAGATCCTTTTGAACCACACGGTAACCAATACAAAAAATGGTATGATCCAACTTATCTGCATAAACAGCGAACTTGTCATTTTCCATAATCAAGCCAAGCTTATGCTCATCAATTTCCTTAAAATGCACATGGTAAGGGAGGCGTGTTCCAGAGGTACGAAGACTAGTCATAACATATTGTTTAATGCCGACTGGACCATAAACCTCTAAATCTGTTTGTTCTTCACTCGATTGGAAAGAACGGCTAGCCAAGAAACCAGGTAGGCCAAAGATATGGTCTCCATGCATATGTGTGATAAAGATTTTTTTAACTTTACGAGGTTTGATTGTTGTTTCTAAAATCTGACGTTGGGTACCTTCTCCACAGTCAAACATCCATACCTCATTGATTTCATCGAGTAACTTCAGAACCAGACTCGACACGTTACGGGCCTTGGAGGGCTGCCCGGCACCCGTCCCTAAAAATTGTAATTCCATGACTTCCTATACTTTCTATCTATCGTTCTTCTTATTTCTGGACAATATAAGCCAGGCATTCACGCTGAGCAAAGCCGTAATAAACAGTTTGCCCTTTATATTGAGACAAAAGTTCCACTAATTCATCTTGATTGAAGCTAGCCAACTTAATGACATTCCCCTTTAACTTAGTTACACGACTAAGTAACTGTGTCTCAGGGGTTAACTCTTCCAATACTTCTTCGTCAAAATCAACCTTGGTCATCTTAATTTGAGTGCCTTCAAGATAAACCTTATACTGCGGAAAAACTTGAGCAAGCTCAAACAAAATACTGGCCGTTGGAACCTCTAAATGCTCGGCAAAGACTAAGGCCACCTCATCAGCATTTTCAAAGCAAAAACCATAAGATTTTCCTGACAGATTGAGACGAATGAAAGGCTTGTACTCATCAAAAGATGGTGCAGAATTAAAGAGGTTCAACTCTTTTGAAAGGTCCAAGTAGTAATCCGTCGCTGCTTCAGGAGATTGTTTTTGGTAAATCTCTGCAAAATAAGCATTAATCACGCTTGGTGGCGGCGTAATGAAGGCCAATTTTTGACTGTCCGAAAGGTCTGACAAGGTATTTTTCAAATAGACCTTATCTAAACTTGTAAAACCACCATATTTTAAAGCTAAATCCATATAATCAGTCATAAAATTCTTCCAATTTCCATTTATTTTTCGGTGAAATATAACCTGTAATTTTTTCCACTTCTGTCTCAAATGTGTAGCTATCTAACAAAGCTAATTGACTCAATTGATAAAGTTTATAAGCTTGATCCTGATGGACCTTAATACTAAAAGGTTCAAAAATCTGTTGAATTTCATCAATCAAGAGTCTTCTGAGTGCCTCACGACTTCCCTTGTCACGTGCAGAGAGGCGAACATTAGGAAAGACTGTGGCTACTAGATTATCAGCTACATCCATCTTATTGTAAATTGCTAGGCGAGGGATATCAGTCATGTCTAAGTCTTTTAGAATGTCTAAGACCACCTTCTCATGTTCTTCGTGATTAGGATCACTCGCATCAATGACATGCAAAAGAAGGTCCACATTACGACTTTCTTCAAGAGTTGACTTAAAGGCCGCAACCAATTCTGTTGGCAAGTCCTGGATAAAACCAACCGTATCTGTCAAGGTCACTTGAAACTGATCCTTTAAGTAAATTTTCTTAGTCGTTGCATCCAAGGTCGCGAAAAGTTCATTAGCCTCATATTGCTTATCATCCGTCATAAGGTTCATGATCGTTGATTTCCCAGCATTGGTATAACCAATCAAACCAATTTTAAAGGTACTTGAATCAACACGCTTTTCGCGAATGGTTTCTCGGTTCTTCTCAACAATTTTTAACTGGCGTTCAATATCAGCAATCTGGTTACGAATCGAACGACGATTGAGTTCCAACTGACTTTCACCAGGTCCACGGCTACCAATGCCCCCTGCTTGACGGCTGAGCATAATCCCTTGACCAGCTAAACGGGGCAACATGTATTTGAGTTGAGCTAGGTGAACCTGAAGTTTCCCTTCATGGCTTCTAGCCCTCATGGCAAAGATATCCAAAATTAATTGCATACGATCAATAACTTTTACGCCAAATGCTGCTTCAAGATTGGTATTTTGACGAGGCGTTAAACGGTTATTGACGATGACAGTGCTAATCTCATCCGCATCCACCATAGCCTTGATTTCTTCTAATTTTCCTGAACCTACGAAAGACTTACTATCATAGCGTTCACGTTTTTGGGTATAGCTAGCTACAACCTCTGCTCCTGCAGTTTTGGCAAGACTGGCAAGTTCCTCCATTGACATGTCAAAATGCTCTGTTTCTTGCAATTCAACACCTACTAAAATAGCACGTTCTTGCTGTTTGGCTGTCTCTATCATAGCAAACCCCTTTTCAAAATAGTCAACTTCTATTATACCACAGGCAGGGGCAAAGAAAAGGTCACAGGCCTTAATTTTTTTCAAAGAAAAACAAGTTGGATTAACCAACTTGCTCTTCTTAATGTTTACGTGTCGGTTTCTTTTTCGAACCCTTACGACGCTTGCCTTGATGAATGCTCGGCGTATTTTGAGAAATGGTTTGACGCATTTTCTCAGTGGCCTTATCAACCTTATCTTTAGCCTTGACCAATTCTTGAGAGGCCTTGGTAACACTCTTCGAAGGCTTGTTTTTCTTAGACTTGCTCTTAGAAACAGGTTTCACTTGACTAGTTCCAGACGTACGCATACGACGAGACATAGCCAGGAGAATTTTATTTTCCTCGTTGAGGTTAGTCTGATAAGCCATTGAAAGCACCAAACCAACACCAATCAAGTTAGAGATGAGTGATGACCCCCCTTGAGAAATAAAGGGCAAAGGAATACCTGTCAAAGGAAGAATTCCCACTGCTGCCCCAATATTTTCAAAAATATGGAAGACAATCATCATGATAAAGCCTGTCGAAATAAAGGTATAAAAACGGTTGTTAGATTTGAACGTCACTCGCAACATGCGGTAAATGAGGAAGAGATAGGTTAAAAGAACCAATCCACCACCTACCAAACCAAAATCTTCCGCAATGACTGTGAAAATCATGTCACTCTCACGAACTGGTACGTTCAACTCCAGATGATTAAAGCCTTTACCATAGATTCCTCCAGTACCAATCGAAATCATCCCTTGTGTCTGTTGAAAGGCGATACCGTCTGCATAAGTGAAGGGATCCAACCAAGCTGAGATACGGTTAATCTGGTAGGTTTGTACCCCCATCTTGAGCATAGCTTCCTTACCCCAATCTGTGGTAAATATCATTACAAACAAGGCTAACCCTGTTGCAAAAGCTAGAACTACCGGCAAGATAATACGCCAGGATATCCCCGAAACCACTACAATACCGGCTAAAATAGCCAGAAAGACTAAGGCAGTCCCCATATCTCCTTGAAGAACCAGTAAACCTAAAACAGGGAGTGTGACTGCAACATATTGGAAGAGCAGTAACCAGTCATCCTGTAGGTTGGTCACTTCCTTACCTTGCTTAGCCCAAACACCTATTCTCGATAGAAAAAGGATGTAGGATATCTTCATAAATTCAGATGGTTGAAAAAGGGTGACTGATCCAATGCTTACCCAGTTTTTGGCTCCCGTCGAGGCTACCAAAGCAGGAGAATAGAAAACGAGAGGTAGAACCATAAGCACCAGACCGAAAATATAGAGCCAGGGGGTTACCTTCCAAAGAAACTCTGTATTAAATAACATGACAACAAAAGCAAGTACTGAACCTAGAAAAATCCATAGTACTTGCTGAGACATGACTTGCACAAGATTCTTTGGGTAATCAAAATTTGTCGCTATAAATATCGAAACCAAACCAACCAGTAGCAATATGAGAACTGGCAGGAGAATCGAGTAATCTATCCGACTTTCAATAGTATTTTTTGACTTAGCCATGTGTACTCCAAAATAAAGATTTAGCAAGAGTTATTATACCACTTTTTTACCCAGACAAATGACCTGAATGTATAAAAGTTAGACAATTTTTTACGAAAAAAGCAACCACAAAAGTGATTGACTTCTTTCATTCATTACTCTTAATTTGACACGTAGCCTTTTCCTTGAGCGTTGAAGTATACCCATTGCCCTGAAGGAATTTTAACCCAACGATTAATAGCCTTTTCCCCTGTATGAACATCATAGTAAGAGATTGAGCCATCAGGATTCGTAGCAGTTGCCCCCTTCACTTGCTTACCAGTTTGGTCAAAGTAAAGGTGTTGACCGTTGATCGTCTGTTCGCCAACAACAACTTCACCCTTGGCATCTGCATAATACCAGTTGTTATCTCCACTAGTGAAGAAGGTTGATACTAACTTATTACCAGTATTCCAATGGTAGTATGAGCGACTACCATTCGCATTTGTTGCGAAAGCGCCTTTAACCTGCTTACCATCAGTATCAAAGAAGAGTTTTTGACCGTTGATAACTTGAGCTCCTGTAACGACATTACCCCTATCATCAGCATAATACCATCTATCATGACCGGTAGCGAAGAAGGTTGATACCAATTTATCACCGGTATTCCAGTGGTAGAATGAACGACTACCGTCAGTGTTCGTTACGAAGCCACCCTTAACTTGGCGACCATTAGCATCAAAGTAGAGGTGTTGACCATTGATGACCTGAGCACCTGTGACATTACGTCCATATGAGTCTGCATAGAACCAGTTGTTGTCCCCAGTAGTATAGAAGCCTGGTGTATGTGCCTTAGTCACAACACCCTTAGCATCGACATTAAAGGTTTGACCATCAACTACTAGTGATGTATCAACAAGTTTCACACCTGTGATTGCATCGTAGTATGAAGTCGTACCATCAGGATTGTTCACGAACTCACCTTTAACTTGTTTACCTGATTCATCAAAGTAGAGTTCGTCTCCATTGATGGTTTGCGCACCACGAAGAACGTCACCTTCGTTATTTGCATAGTATGTAGCATCACCAACTTGGAAGAAGCGATTCTTAACTTGAACACCTTTTTCATTGAAGTAAAGGTTTTGTTTACCTACCTTAGTAAACCCAGTAGCAACATAGCCTTTATCATTGGCGTAGTACCAATTACCATCTTGTTCAAAGAAGCCTGAGTACTTACGTTCGCCTGAATCACCACAGAAGAACATTAAATGGCCGTCTTTTGTAGGAACGAAGACACCTTTAGCTTGGTAACCATTATCATAGAAGTATTTTTCCTTACCTTCTACTTCAGTCAAACCAATAGCCATGATGCCACCCTTGAAGAAGTATTGATAGAATTTCTCTTCCTTACCACTATCATCTTTAACAGTAACTTCTTTCCAACCAGTTTGAGTCGTCAATTTACCTGACTTACCATAAACCAATGATTGACCTTTAGCATTTTTAATAACACCATCAGTAAACATGACACCATTTGGCAAGAAGAAATAGTTAGAACCATCGATAGTTTGTTCACCAGTTACAAGGTAACCCTTATCGTTAAAGTAGTATTGCTTACCGTTATAAGTTACAAACTGACTCTTAGCTTGAGTACCTGATGTTGTGTAATAAGTTACACCTGTACCATCATAGGCAAAACCAGTCTTAGCTTTTGTATCACCAGTCAAGGCTGCTGGGAGGAAGGTACCTTTATCGTTAACGGTGAAGTACAATTTACCATCGCTGAGAACATAGTCAGAACCACGTTTTTGGATGTTTGTACCGTTAAAGTATTTAGCTTCCCACTGTTTAATCTTCACAGATGGATCAATTGTCTTACCAGACGCTTCCATAACTTCTTTGAAGATTTCTGGATAAAGTTTTTGAAGTTTGTCGAGGAAGGCACCACCGTACTGGGCTTGGAAATCATTACCTGATGACTTGGTATTTGTCACATAAAGTTTATTAACCAAGCTAGTATCATCAAGGACCTTACCATGTGTATCAGTACGCGTAGCAGTCACTACTTCTTTACCTGGAAGGGTGTACAATTGGTCTGGAACCCAGTCAGCAATGACCTGAATACCTTGTTTGTGAAGAGCCTTGAGGGCATCACGAAGGTCTTCTTTTGAACCGTATTTATTGTTTTTGCTCATGGCAAAGTCGTAACGGTCTGTGAAGGCATAACCATTTTCAATAATAGAATCAAGGAAAGTGCCATCCTTAGATGAGACATATTGAGGTGCAATCTCAAATGACGTAATACCCCATGACTTGAAGAGGTCTGCGTTAGCTGCAATCAATTTGTTAGTGTATTGACTATCCTCTTTGACAAAGTCTTGGAAGTTTGAGAAGCCTTCGTAAATCACTTGTGCTTCAAGTGCTGCAGAAGAGCTATAAACCTTATCCCCTTCTTTATAGGCTTTTGTTGATGGTTTAGCAAGAACGTTTTGATCGTCAGTCGCACCTACTGGTACCCAAACTGAAAGGTAACCACTCATATCAACAGTCTTAAAGCCTTTGATTTCATCAGCTGTGAAGACAAGATTTCCTTGTGCATCTGTGTATTTAACAATCTTAGTATCTGAATCATTCAATGATGACACAATACCTTTTTCCGTACCAAGCAAGAGTGGACGATAAGCTTGATTCTTGTGGGCTGCACCCATATTTACAGTAATAGTTTCACCATCTGCTAATTTCAAATCCGGGTTATTAGCAATAAGGGTCAACATACCTGAATTGCGACCGTATTTTCCACCTTCTGTATCTGTCTTAGACATCAAATCTTGACCATAACGGACAGAGACAAGAACTTCTTTATTGTCTTTAGCAGATGATACCCCATCACCAGCAAGGTTGTGGATATAAGATGTTTGACCACCAGCTACATACTTAGGACGCGCTTTAAGAAGAGTTGTGATTTGATCAAAGTATGGTGATTTCTTAGCCATGTATTGACCATTATCAGTATACAAATCTCCATAATAAACACGTGTTGCCGCACCCATTGTTTGAAGCATCAAAGCATAGGCAGCAGGAATATTTGAATGCGTATATTCCTTATCAACTTTCAACATATCAGCATTATAAATATCGAAAGCTTGTTTCAATTGATCTAATGTGAAAGTGAAACCATCTGTTGTAGGATCAATTTTTTTACTGATAATGTCTGCGATAACCGTTTGAACTTCTGAGTCATGTGCACGAACAAAGAGGTAGGTTGCAAAACCAAGTTGATCATATGAAGTGACTTCTGCACGGTTTGAGAGACCGAAATAACCTCCGTTAATAAGGTCCTTCATTGATGCATTACGTGCACCTGTACCTTTATTAGTTACTGGACGAGTTAATCCGTGAACAATTGACAAACGGAGACCATTATCCATAGAAAGAGCTGCTGTGTTGTGCTCATTCACATAATATGGGTCATTGTGTGACCATGCTTCAAGAATAGAGATATTCGCAAGGGCACGAGCTTCCGACTCATTAACCTTGTATGCAGCCTTCATGTATGAAGACACTAATTGAAGCATGTCAACGCTAACATTATCCACAGCATCAACACGTATACCATCAAAGTGAGCATCCTTGTCCTTATCACCAAAGACGATTTGTCCCCAGTTCATAAAGTAATACAATTGGTTAAGCATTTCTGCTTGAACGACTGGATTAGAGTTGTCAATGTCATTTGAGAGCAAGAATTCATAACCACCATCGCTACCATTAACAATCTTATGATTTTTAATATAACTTGTCGCCGTTTGATTAAGCTTACGATAATCAGAGTTAGCCCATTTAGTTGAATCGCTGTTCACAAAAAGAAGCGCACCTTTTTGGAAGTGTTCCTTACCTGGCGATTCAGAATTAATGTTCCATTTATCTTGGTCTTTAACAAAAGCCTCGATTGACTGACGCAACCAGTCTGTTGACTTATTAGCAGCAATCTTAACTTCAATCTTACGTTGGAGGATTTGAGCTGCGGCATTCAAGCTAGCTTGAGAATTTTCAATCGTAAAGACATCTTTTGTTTCTTCACCGTTGCTAAGAGCCTTAGTCATGTAATTCAAGTAAGCTACTTGAGTATCCTTATCAGGCCACCAAGACATCAAAAGTGGACGAAAATCTTTTTCAGTTGACGCTTTCCAAGTTGTACCAGCTTCAAGGATTTCTTTTGGACGGTACCAACTGTCTGCTGTCAAATAACCATCAACAAGTTCAAAGCTTGCTTTAGTTGAATCGTAGGCAGCATTATTTTTTGTAAAATCAGTGACTAGATTTGTTGTTTCTTGTGTAAATGAATACGTTGATGTGCTTGAAAGGGCACCATTTTCATCAAAATAAAGGACCTGACCATTTACAGTAATGGCAAAGTTTTTCTTGTGTGATCCATCTTCTAAAAGATAGTAATATTTACCATCTTTTTCTTTTTTAATATTATCGAGTGAGACTGCAGCCTTAATTTCGGCTTCAGAAAGCTCTTTAGACTTCTCAGTCGTTGGAGCAGCTACTCCAGCATTTGCAGCGACTTCTGATGTTGTAGCTGTTTCTGGTTTAGTAGCAACTTCTGGCTTAGCAGTCGTTTCAGGTTTGGCTTCAACCTCTACTGCTGCAGCTCTATCACTAGTTGTTCCTGAATTTGGTTGAACTGTCGTTCCAGCTGGTTTGTCAGCAGTAACTTCTGCTCGCTCTGTTGTTGTGGCATTTGAAGTATTTGCAACCTCAGTTGTTGTGCCTACCTCTTTTTCAACCACAGGATTTGTATTTTCCCCGACCGTAGTTGTTGAAGGTGATCCATTAGAGTTATTTGTTTCTTCTGCCGAAGCGAGTGAAGATGTGGCAACACTACCACCAACAATGGTAGCCAAAGCTACTGAAGCGACAGCCAAAGTAACCCACTGCTTCTTCACTTTGTGCAGTTTATAGCGTACTTTATTTTCCATATTCAATTTTTCCCCAATATATTTTTTGTCTTAAAATCTACATCTTAAAGACTTACTTATTATATCATTTTTTATTATCAAAAAAAGTTAATAAAACTTATTTTAATGATATTTTTATCACATTAATAATAGATTATAATTTTGTCATAAAAAAGACTCGTTCCCATAAAATATAAAAAGGAGAACCAAAGTCCTCCTTTTTAAATCAATTAGTTTAGCACTCTAGGTGGATAAGCAAGACCATTCTTATCAAAGTAAACGTAAACTCCTGGTTGAATTTCTATCCATGTGCTAACAGCTCTCTTACCACTATCACCATAGTAATAGCTAATTCGACCATTGCCAGCACTTACTGTTTGACCTTTTACTTGTTTACCATCCTTAGCGAAGAAATAAGTATCGTCACCAATTTTAACTTCACCAGTCACTGACTTACCATTAGCACCAATGTAGTACCAGTTGTTGTCGCCTGTTGTGAAAAACTCATTAGTCAAGCGTTCACCTGTTGAAGCATTATACTTACTATAAGTACCATCTGCATTCTTAACAACACCACCCTTAACTTGGCTTCCGTCTGCATTAAAGTATAGGTGTTGGCCATTGATGACTTGTGCACCTGTAACAGTCTTACCATTAGCGCCTGCATAGTACCAAACATTGCCATCAGTTGTGAAGAATTCGTTAGTCACTAGCTCTCCAGAACCTTCTTTGTACTTGCTGTAAGTACCATCTGCATTCTTAACAACGCCACCTTTAACTTGGCTTCCATCTTCATTGAAGTAAAGTTTTTGACCATTGATGACTTGTGCACCTGTAGCAGCAACACCGTTTGCATCAAAGTAGTACCACTTACCATTGATATTTCTCCAAGTATCCTTGATACCATTACCAGTGTGTGCGTCAAAGTAATAAGTTTTACCTTTAAAGGTTACTAACTTATCTTTAGCTTGGAAACCGTCTTCTCCAAAATATTGTGTGAAACCATCAATAACCGTAACACCTTTGGCCATGACACCTTCATTAGTGAAGTAACGGAATTTCACAACCTTAGATTCTTTACCGTCTTTATCAGTTTCAGAAACATCAAATTTAGTGTAACCACCCTTGTACATTTGACCTTTAGAGTTATAAAGGTAGGTATTACCATTAGCATCAATGTAGAAGGCATTACTCAACATGATACCATTTGGTAAGAAACGATAAACGTCTTTACCATTTGGTGAGTATTCACTGTTAGTAACCATGTGACCACGAGCATCAAAGTAGTAAGTGTTACCATTGAAGGTTACAAAGGCAGATTTAGCTTGTGTACCACTTGTACCGAAGTAAGTGATTCCTTTACCATCACTTGAGAATCCAGTAATAACCTTTTCTTTACCTGTCAATTGAAGAGGAATGAAGTTACCTTCTTTAGTGACAGTGAAATACTTACCAGTTGCTTCATCGCTAAGTACATAGCCAACACCACGTTCAAGAACGTTTGTTCCGTTGAAGTATTCAGCCTTCCATTGTTTCAATTTAACAGAATCATCAATTGGTTTACCAGTTGAAATCATGTTTACCTTGAACATTTCAGGGTACTTAGCTTTAAGTTCAGCCAAGAATTCACCACCGTATTTAGCTTGGTAATCTTTGCCTGATGACTTAGAGTTAGCCACATAAAGTGAGTGGTCAATGATAGCGTCCGCAATCTTACGACCAGCACCATCAGTACGAGTCGCTGTTACAACTTCTTTACCTGGCAATTGGTAAATTTGGTCTGGAACCCAGTCAGCGATTGCTTGAATACCAGCCTTATGAAGTGCTTTAAGAGCATCACGTAGATCTTCTTTAGAACCGTATTTATTGTTCTTACTCATGGCAAGATCGTAACGGTCTGCAAAGGCATAACCATTTTGGATAACTGAGTCAAGGAAGGTACCATCGTCAGCAGATACAAATTGAGGTGCCATTTCAAATGATGTTACACCCCATGATTTGAACAAATCAACATTTTCAGCAATCTTACGGTTAGTATAGACTGAAGGATCTGAACCATCTGGAATAGTTTGAAAGTTAGAGAAGCCTTCGTAGATTAATTGTGAATCATAAGCTTCAGTCGCTTTAAGAGTCAATTCACCCTCTTTTTTAGCTTCTGTTGAAGGCGCTACTCGGATATCTTGATTATCTGAAGCTCCAACTGGAACCCAAACTGCTACGAAACCAGACATATCAAATGTTTCATAACCCTTGATGTCATTAGCACCGAAAGTCAAGACACCGTTGCTGTCTGTTTCTTTAACGTAACCTGCTGCGATTGCATCTGCATCAGATGTAAAGTTCTTGATACCATCAGCTGTACCAACAATCAAAGCACGGTATTTTTGGTTGGCATGGATTTTACCCATTTCAACATTAAGTTTAGCTGATTGATCCAAATTCAATTTTGGATTGTTAGCTACAAGTGTTACCTGACCAGAAGTACGGCTGTATTTAGAACCTTCTGTATCATTAGCTGTCATAATGTCTTTACCATAACGTACTGAAGTGTAGACTTCATTTGTGCGGTAAAGTTCAACATCTGAATTGTCCATCTTACCATCAGTTGGCAACCAGTATGAACGTTGTGCTTGCCCACCAGATACATACTTGATACGACTCTTCATCAAGTTAACAATGGTATCGTAATATGGAGACTTAGTTTCCATGTAGTGACCATCATCTGTATAAAGGTCTCCATAGTAGACACGAGTGATAGTTTCCATGTTTTGCAACATAACCGCGTAAGCCGCTGGGATGTTGTTAAGCGTATATTTTTTGTCGCTGCTGAGCATGTCTTTGTTGTAAATCTCAAAGGCTTGCTTCATTTCAGCATCAGTAATCGTGAAACCATCTGATTTTGGATTGATTTCTTTCTTGATGATTTCAGCAATAATATCTTGAACGTTGTTATCATGGGCACGGATAAAGACGTAATTTCCTGACGCATCTCCGTATTTCTCGTTATATTTACCGATTGTAGACTGTTTAACTGTTCCGTCTTCGTTATAGGCCTTGCTTCCATCTTTGTTAATCCAATCAGTCTTTTCATCACGTTGTGTCGTGTTGAAAGTATTGTTATACAAAGGACTTACAGCTGGTGTACGTTCTTTGATTGGTTTAGCCAATGAGAAGAGGAGAGCCAAACGTTGTTTGTTTTCCATAGCAAGCGCAGCGCCATCTGTCTTGTCATTGTAGTGGTTGTCATTAAGGCTCCATGCTTCAAGGACTGAGATGTGAGCAAGAGCGTTTGCTTCAGATTTGTTAACACCATAGTACTCACGGAAGTAGTTTGTGTAGAGTTGAAGCATGTCTGCATCGACATTATCTACCGCGTCGACACGGATACCATCGAAGTTAGCATCCTTGTCACCCATAACGATTGAACCCCAGTTCATAAGGTAGTGGATTTGGTTCAATTGTTCCGCTTGAACAACTGGGTTTGACAAATCTACGTCATTAGCTAGCAAGAAGTCGAAACCACCCATGTGGTTTGGATCTGATTGCTCATCAAGAATTGATTTATCAATTGTACCAGTCTGGTTAGTTGCTGTACGGTTCAAACGACGATAGTCAGAATTCGCCCATGGTGTACGTGAATCATTCACATAAAGAAGGGCACCACCTTGAAGGTGATCTTCGCCGCCACCTTTAGAGTAGTTTTCAGTTTCTTTGTTCCATTGTGGTTGTGTCTTAACAAAGGCAGAGATAGTTTCACGCAACCATTGTGTTGATTTTTCAGCCTGAATCTTTTGCTCAATCTTGATTTGAATGTCCTTAGCAGCAACTTTCAAAGTTTCTTGCTTATCTGTACTTGAATATTTAGCATCCAAGTTAAATACTTTAGACATGTAGTTCAAGTAGTTAACTTGTGTATCTACATTTGGCCACCAAGCCATCAAAAGTGGACGGAAATCTTCTGCAGTTGATGCTTGCCAAGTTACACCATCTTTGATGATAGAAGCTGGACGGTACCAGCTATCTGCAGTCAAATAACCATCAATCAATTCAAAGCTAGCTTCAGATGAATCGTAGGCACGGTTATTTATTGAGAAACCATCAACAATATTTGTTGTTCCTGGTGTGAAAGAGTATGTTGATGAACTTGTAAGAGCACCATCTTTACCGAAGTAAAGCAATTGACCATTTACAGTAATGGCAAAGTTTTCTTTGTGTGAACCATCTTCATTAACATAGTAATATTTACCATCAATGTTTTTGATGTTTTTCAAGGAAAGCGCAGCTTCTACTTCTGAATCTTTCAAAGCAGCTTCTGGCGCCTTAACTTCTGTATTAACAACTTCAGCCTTCACTGTTGCTGGTTGTTCTTCTGCTTTTTCAGTTGTAACAGCTGGTGCATCTGTTGTCACAACTGCTTCTTTATTTGGAACAGCTGCCACTGCTACATCAGCTGTTGTTGCTGTTGTAGCTGCTTCAGCTGTTGCTTGTGTGTTCGTTGTAGTCGCTGTTTCTACAGCATTTGTTTCTTTAGCAGGTGTTAAAACATCTGCTTCTTTTGTATTTGTACGTTTATCGGCTTCTTTGGTTGCTTCAGGAGAAGTAACTAAAGAAGCTGTTGTACCTGAATTTGATTGAGTTACTGTCTTATCTTGAGTTTCATCCGCTGAAACTGAAGATGTTGTTACAGACAATCCTCCCAAGACAGTAGCAAGTGCTACAGAAGCAACTGCAATTGTAACCCATTGCTTCTTAACTTTATGAAGCTTATAGTGTATCTTATTTTCCATTATAATTTTCCCCGTGATTTTATTTGTCAAAATCAGACTGAAATCTATCCGATTTCAAACAGTTATATTATATCATTATTTTCTAACTATTTCTCGAATTAATTGTTTTTTTATAAAATATATATTACATAACATTAATATTAGAAAAACTTTGTAACACACCTATTTCATAGGTTTTCAATTCTCATTTTCATATCATTTGATAACTAAAACTATTTTTCATAAAAGCCGCCAAAGTCCTTGATACAATAGCTTTTACAATGATTCTGACTCAAAATTGATATTTGTCAGATTTTTTCTTTAAGGAGCATAAAAAGGCAAAATTTCTTTAAACGATTCTCGTTTTCAAGAAATTTCACCTATAAATTCATGTCAAATCATATCGTTTTTCACTTAATCTCTCAGATTAAGATTAGATTGATTGATTATTTATTTATCAAAATCAGCATAACCATTTTCATCGAAGAAGACAGTCGTACCGTCTTGGAAAGTAATCCATGTGTTTGTCACACGTTCTCCAAGAACTGATTCGTAGTATTCTACTCCTTTTGGTGTGCTGATTGGGCTACCTTTAACTTGACGTCCCAAATTATCAAAGTAATATTCTTTACCATCGATATTTTGGCGTCCTGTTACAGCCTTACCATCTTTGAAGTAGTACCAAACATTGTTACCAGTTGTCAAGAAACGGTTATTGAGACGCTCACCTGAATCTTTGTCATAGTAAGAAAGTGATCCGTCAGCATTCTTAACAAAGTCGCCTTTGACTTGACTACCATCTTCTTTGAAGTAATAGTTTTTACCACCAACACTATAGGCACCTGTCACGATTTCACCATTATCTTTGGCGTAGTACCATGTCTTACCACCATCAAGAGTGAAGAAATCAGATTTGACTTGGCTTCCATCAGCATTGAAGTAATAGTTAAGGTGGTCAATCGTTTGACGACCTGTAGCGAGGTTACCATCCTTATCAGCATGGTACCACTTGCCGTTCACTTCGAAGAACTTGTCTTTAACCTTGTAACCATTATCTACAGTGTAGTAGCTAATCTTGCCATTTTCAGTAACAAATTCACCTTTAACTTGGGCACCATTTGCACGGAAGTAATAGTCGTGACCGTCCAAAGTAAGGGCACCTGTCACATTTTTACCAGCTGCATCACGGTAGAACCATGTTGAGCCATCTGTTGTGTAGAATTCACCCTTCTTAGCTTGTGCATAGCCTTGATCGTTGAATTCATACCAGATACCATCGATTTCTGCCCAACGATTTGTGTAGGCATTACCTGAATTTTTATCAAAGAAGTAGAGTTTTCCGTCTGGAGTCACATACTTAGTACCTTTAGCTTGGAAGCCATTTTCATCAAAGTATTGCAATCCTCCACCAGCATAAGTCAAGCCAACAGCCATTTCTCCAGTTGGTGAGAAATAACGGAATTTAGCTTCTGTTTCTGAAGTACCTTCTTTCGGTACATCGAATACAAAGTAACCATCTTTGTATTGCTCACCAAAGCTACCAAAGTAATAATATTTACCATCCTGTTGATAAATAGAATCACGAAGCTGTACACCATTTGGCAAGAAGAAATAAGTCTTACCATCGATATCTTGACGACCAGTCAACATATAACCTTCTTTATCGAAGTAATAGTAATTTCCAGCATATTTAATGAAAGCATTCTTAGCTTGGAAACCACTATTATCAAAGTAGGCCATACCCTTACCATCATAGTAGAAACCTGTCTTACCACCTTGGTCTGTCAAAGGTTTTGGCAAGAAGATGCCATTATCAGTAACTTGATAATAGCGACCAGTAGCATCGTTACTGAGAACATAACGATTACCACGACCAAGGATATTAGTACCATTCATGTACTTAGCAGACCATTGCTTGATTTTAACAGATGGATCAATCTTCTTACCAGTTGATATCATCACATCTTCAAACAACTGTGGATATTTCTTTTGGAGCTCATCAAGGAACTCACCACCATATTGAGCTTGGAAGTCCTTACCTGATGATTTAGAATTTGCAACATATAAAGTGTTATTGATATAAGCATTGGCCTTTGGAGTACCATAACTATTTGCACGTGTTGCTGTTACAACTTCTTGTCCTGGCAATTGGTAAAGTTGATCTGGAACCCAGTCAGCAATTGCTTGAATACCTTGCTTGTGAAGCGCCTTAAGGGCATCACGAAGATCTTCTTTAGAACCGTATTTGTTATTCTTACTCATAGCAAGGTCATAACGGTCAGTAAAGGCATAGCCATTTTGGATAACAGAATCAAGGAAGGTACGGTCATCAGCCGATACAAATTGAGGAGCCATCTCGAATGATGTGATTCCCCATGACTTGAAGAGTTCTGCGTTTTCTGCAATCAATTTATTGGTATACTGGCTGTCTTTTTCAACAAAATCTTGGAAGTTTGAGAAACCTTCATAGATAACTTGTGAGTCCAATGCTTCAGTAGCTGAGAATGTCTTATCCAGTTTCTTATCTGAACCTTTAACACGGATATCTTGGTTATCAGGTGCGCCTACTGGTACCCATACACCAAGATAACCTCTCATATCAACAGTTCGATATCCCTTGATTTCATCCCCACTGAAAGACAAGTTCCCTTCAGCATCGGTGTATTTAATTTTTCCAGCTGCAGCTGCATCATTCTCGTAAGTGACAATTCCCTTATCAGTACCAAGAAGTAATGGACGGTAGGCTTGGTTAGCATGAAGTTTACCCATGTTAACTTTCAAAGTACCATCACCCAATGAGAAATCCTGATTATTGGCAATAAGGGTCAACATACCAGAATGTTTACTTGTTTCTGCTACACCCGTAGTTTGGTCAGCAGTCATAATATCTTTACCGTAACGAACAGATGACAAGATTTCTTTTCCATTGAACGTGTCGACTTTCATCGATTGTCCACCTGAAACATATTTCATACGGTTCTTCAAGAGCGTTGTGATAGCATCGTAGTAAGGAGACTTGGTAGCCATATATTGGCCGTTATCGGTATAAAGATCTCCATAATAAACACGAGTTACCTGCTCCATATTTTGAAGAATCAAAGCATAGGCGGCTGGAATATTGTTAATAGTATAACGTTTTTCTGCCTTCTTCATATCTTCATTATAGATTTCAAAGGCACGTTTCAATTCAGCATCAGTCATGGTATAACCATCTGATTTTGGATTGATTTCTTTTTGAACAATATCACGAATGATATCTTGAACAAGGTTATCATGAGCACGCGCAAAGATATAGTTAGCTTGTGTATCTCCATACTTACTATTATTTGTACGGTCTGTCAAACTGCTAGTAATCAAATCTTTCAATGAAGAGCCCGAACCATAAAGTGCACCCATAATTGCATATCGAAGGTTATTATCCATGGCAAGGGCTGCACCATCATGTTTTTGATTATAAGCATTATCATTTAAATCCCAAGCTTCAAGGATAGAAATGTGAGCGAGTGCATTAGCTTCAGATTTATCCACACCAAAGGCTGCACGGAAGTAGTTTGTATAAACTTGGAGAAGGTCTGCATCAACATTATCAACTGCATCAACACGGATACCATCAAAGTTAGCATCCTTATCACCCATAACAATTGATCCCCAGTTCACAAGATAGTGAATTTGGTTCAACTGCTCAGCTTGCACAACTGGGTTTGAGTTATCAACGTCATTGGCAAGTAGGAATTCATAACCACCCAAGTATCTTCCTGTACCATTTAGAGAACCATCTTGGTTACTTGGTGTACGGTTAAGCAAACGGTAATCAGAATTTGCCCAAGGTGTCTTATCATTATTGACATAAAGAAGAGCTCCCCCTTGAAGGTGGTCAGCAAGGGTATAGTTTTCAGTTGTAGTATTCCACTGGTCTTGTTCTTTTACAAAAGACTCAATTGCTTGACGAAGCCATTCAGTTGATTTTTTAGCTGAAATTTCTTGTTCAATCTTAATTTGAATTGTCTTAGCAGCTGCATTCAATTCAGATTGACTTTGGCTAGTTGAATACGTTGCGTTAAGGTTAAAGTGTTTAGAGAAAGTATTGAGGTAGGCAACTTGTGTATCTACATCAGGCCACCATGCCATCAAAAGTGGACGGAAGTCTTTCTCAGTTGACACACGCCATTTTTCCCCATTTTCCAAAATAGTGACTGGACGGTACCAGCTGTTTGGTGTCAAGTACCCATCTACCAACTCGAAGCTTTCCTTCTTAGAATCGTAAGCACGGTTATGTGAAGAAAAAGCATCAACTAGATTAGTTGTACCTGGTGTGAATGAGTGTGTTGATGTGCTTGTCAAAGCACCGTCTTTACCGAAGTAAAGCAACTGGCCATTAACTGAAACAGCAAAATTTGTTTTGTATGAACCATCTT
The DNA here is from genome assembly GCF_001837205.1 of Streptococcus sp. HMSC064D12. Lineage (NCBI taxonomy): Bacteria > Bacillati > Bacillota > Bacilli > Lactobacillales > Streptococcaceae > Streptococcus > Streptococcus sp. HMSC064D12. Next base: position 59,587 of record NZ_KV831713.1, on the reverse strand, counting down.
CTTTGACATAATAGTATTTACCATCAACTTGTTTGATGTTGTTCAAAGAGAGCGCTGCTGTTTCTTCTTTTTCAGTAACACCAGATTTTGGTTTTTCAGCTACTGTAAGCGTTGTATCTGTCGCTGTTGCAGCTGGTGTTTCTGTTGTCGCACCATTTGCTACTGCTGCACGATCAGTTGTTGCTGGTGTTGCAGTATTAGTAGTTGTATCTGCTGCAGTGGTTGCTGCCGCAGGAGTTTCGACTGTTGCAGCATCAGCAGCCTTATCATTTGTTGTTGCTGTCGCATCTGTCGTAGCAGTTGCTGCAGGAGCGGCTACTTCATGCGTTTCAACGACAACATCGCTTTCAGCTGTCGTAGAGGCAACTGGTTGAGTTGTTTCATCAGCTGAAACCTTTTGATTGGCAACTGTAGCACCACCTACGATAGAGGCAAGTGCTACCGAAGTGACGGCAATCGTCACCCACTGCTTCTTAACTTTGTGAAGCTTATAATGTACCTTTTTTCCCATTTTAGGTCCTCATTTCATTTTCCTAGTTTGAATAAAATCTACATAATTCAAACAATTTCATTATAGCATATTTTTTTCAGTCAACTAGAGTCTTTATCAAATCATTTCAATTTTTAATCATATTGTAAATTGATTAACATTTTAACAAATATTAAAGACTACCGAATGTAGAAAACGGTAGTCTTTTTCTATTTTTAGGAAAGTTTTTAGAGGTAATTTAATAAGCTATCTCTATTCAATCAGTAGCAATTTAAAAGTCAGCTATTAAGCAAAAACGACGTTATGTTGGACCCTGTAGCTAACTAAAAAGAGCAAGGTTTCTGTGACTAATTTTGCCAGAACCAGTCCTAAACCAATAGCAACTAGACTACTAAGTAAGAAATAGTTACAGGCCAGGAGGACCAAGACCAACATAAAGTAGCGAACACTCGATCTAAAGAGAGAGCTTGTCGGATTAAAGACCACATTAGCGTTCAGCAGACACTGGCTGGAAGCCGAAATCACACGAGCTAGCACGACCGAAAGGAGCAGATTCTTCGTCAAGGCAAAGAGCACAAATAAGGCTGTTGCATCAATGACTGAGGCCAAGACGGCCGTGCCAGAGAACTTTAAAAAAGGGCTGTAAATACGGATGGAATCACGAATGGGCCGAAAGTGCGAACTTTTATTTTCCCCCAGATAAACGGTCTCGATAGGGACTTCAGAGATTTGGTGGCCTGACTTTTTGGCTTCAAGCAACATATTAAACTCGTACTCAAAACGATTGCCATCCAGATTAAGAAGCCATGGAACCAGGTCAGTTGACATACCTCGAAGCCCTGTCTGAGTATCTGTGACTTTCTGGCCAGTTACTAGACGGAAAAGTCCAGCAGTCACCTTATTCCCAAAGCGGCTACGTGCTGGCACCTTACCAACAAAGGCACGCGCACCCAAGACAAGATGACTTGGATTTTCCTCGGTTGCCTTGGCCACACGGACAATATCCTTAATCAGATGCTGACCGTCACTGTCAACTGTGACAATAGGTTGAGCCGAAAGGTGCTGACTGACTACTTCTTCTTGAATGTGAGCAAAGGCTGTCTTGAGAGCAGCTCCCTTTCCTTTATTGACAGGATGGGTAAGGACAGTCGCTCCAATAAAAGCCGTTTCGTCGTAATAGTCATTATAGCCTGGGCCACTCCCATCATTAACAACAATAATACGGGATTTAGGGAGTTTTATGGTAATATCTTGAACCACCTGAATCAGGCGTTTGTCTGGTTCATAAGCTGGAATAATAATATACATAGGCACTTCCTTTCTGTTTCATCCTATGACTCTTTAGTGACCTCCTCCAAAGCCACCTGGTTGCCCACCACCTTGGGGACCACCGCCGCCAGGCATTGAGTTTTCAATCTTTGTTTGTTTTTCACCATTGATAGTAATGTCACCGCCGGTATAGGTCGCTGAACCATCAAAGTCAAAGCCAGACTGACCAGTCAAATTAATCGTTCCACCCGATACAATAATATCGCCGTTAGAATCGATTGGGTCGGTATCGCCCTGGCCAACCTCAACATTTAGGGTTCCACCGGTCATCTTGAAGAAAATCTCACTTTGACTGGCATTACTATTAGCGGCATTAACACCATCGTCCGTCGCATAGACATCTATATTTCCACCATTGATGGTCACAGATTTACCTTCGATACCTTCAGTTGATTTTTCAACCTTGTAAGTACCACTATCAATAATCAGATCACCGGACGCATGAATACCGTCGTCACCAGCCTTAATAGTCATGGTATTGTCAGACAGATACATGGTACCTACTGAGGTGTCGTCATCATTGTCAACCTTAACACCATCTTCTTCCGCTTCAATGGTCATAGTTGTTCCTGTGATGTTGAGTTCATCGTTGACATTGAAGGCATCACCAACTGAGGAAATCTTATAGGTACCGCCAGTCATATGAAGGCTGTCATTGGCTTTAATACCGTTGTTTTTCTTGGCATCAATATTTAGGGTACCTGAACCGTTTATGGTCAAATCTCCTTTAGAGAAAATCACAGCATCCGCATCTTGATCACTATTAGAACTTGAATCAGAAAGTGTGTTTGTAGTGCCATCTTTAAGTGTCAGATAGACATGACCAGCTTTTGTGGCATTGATTGCTGCATTTGTATTTGTCATGGTAACGCCATCTAGGACAATATGGACATCATCTGAATCACCAGCATCTACCTTGATTTGCACACCGTCGGATTTTCCTGAAATGACGTAGGTCCCAGCTTTGGAGATGGTTACAGTTGAACCTGATAGGACTGCACCATCACCCGAAACATCCGCAGATGAGCCTGATAACTTAATCTTAGTAGCTGAGCTTTCATTATAAGAGGTATCAGAATCTTTGGAAGTAAAATAGTTGCTGTTGTTCTTATTGGTTTTCTTACTGGTCGTTGCTGTTACAGCACTTGTTTTTGATGTAGTGCTTGACGTCGTCCCAGTTGACTGACTGCTTGATTGGCTACAAGCTGTCATGACTGTTAGGGCAGTCGCACAGGTCAATAAAGTCGTCCATTTTTTTAGTTTTTTTGATTTCATATTATTTCCTCTCGTGTTCGTTTGGATGATTACAGTTTACGGGACTTACCTAAAACATTTCTAAAGGTTAACTAAAATTTATCTTAAGTTAAGTTTGGTGAAAGTTTGGCTTAGGACTTCTTTCAGAAAAGTCCCATAGACTAATAGGCGAGCAAATGAATACTTTGTATAGTAGTACTTTTGCTCTCAACTTAATTTTCTACTAAAAAATAAAAGCCAAATCTTGAATTGACGGCTTTGTATCTTATTTAATTGAACACGCCTACAACTCGGGGGAAAAAGATGGGCCCTGCTTGGAGATAAACTCCTTCGGCTGGTCCCCCTATTTTCCTGAGAGTTGCTTCACGGCTTTGTATCTTATCTATAAAAGGAGTTTTTCATGGTTAAACAATTGGAAACACGTTTTAAACGTATTGAAACAAAATATGTGGTCTCAAAGGAAAATCTTGAAGACCTGCTCACTGATCTTAAGGAGTATTTGGTAGAGGATGATTATCCGACATCTACCATTTCAAATATTTACTTTGATACGGATAATTTTGACGTCATCCAAGATGCCTTAGATGGTAATCACCGTCAAGAGAAAATCCGCATGCGTACCTACCTAGCCAATCCCCAAATTGATAGTAAGGTCTTTTTAGAGGTTAAAGCCAAAGATGATGAAGGAATCGGTCATAAGTTTCGTCTCGTTTCAACTCCACTTGCCATCACTAACTTGATGACAGATGGTAAGAACCATGGTCAAATCACTGACCGCCAGCTCTTACAGGATATTCACCACTTACGTCAACGCTACGATGAGGGGCTCAAACCTCGTATGTATATCTACTACGACCGTTTTTCGATGAAAGAAAAAGAGACTATCGAAGGCTATGCCTACAATAAAGTACGTGTTACCCTTGACCAAAATCTGACTTACCGTGATGAAGACGTCAGTCTCTTTAAGGGAAATCATGGTTCTCCCCTTCTAGATGAAGATACGATAATCATGGAAATTAAGGCACCTGGGCAAAAACCAGACTGGCTTCAAGCTATCTTAGACAAACATGGTTTGGAAGAGCAAAAATTCTCAAAATACAGCTGTGCCTACCATAAATCTCAAGGTCTAGACTACGGACCACGTCCAGCACAAGAAAAAGGAGCTGCCGCCTATGTCTAATCTCTTCAATTCTATCTTTAATGATGCGACCGCAACCGCTAGTCCCCTTCAACTCATGCTGGCCTTACTGGTCAGTCTTATTTTAGGCTTGGCTCTAACCTGGACTTACAAATACCGAACCCTATACACCAGAGAATTTGTCATTAGTTTGACCCCACTTCCATGTTTGATGACCCTAGTTATCTTCCTTGTCAATGGCAGTTTGGGGACCTCTATCGCCGTGGCAGGGACCTTTAGTCTCATTCGTTTTCGTTCAGCGACTAGTGGTTCCAGAGAGCTAATCGCCGTCTTTATGGCCATGATTATTGGTCTGGCATCTGGGACAGGATATCTCTTACTGGCCGTCCTCTTCACCGCCTTTCTATTGGCTGTTTGGCTTCTTTTAGAAAATCGTCAAAGTCGTACCGACAACCAACGTCGTAGACTCCTGACCATTAACGTCTCCTACCAAGACCTAATTGACCAAAAAATCACTAAAACCTTGCTTAATTTCACCAGTGAATGCGACCTAATTTCCCTTAATACCACAGGTGGAGGCGAAACCATGCAACTGGTCTACGAAGTGGACTTGAATCCCCAAGTGGACGACTTCCAATTGACTAACCACCTGATTTCAAACATTAAAAATTGTGACCTTGCCCTAACCAAAAAAGCTAAGAAGAAAAAGAATTTGTAAGACAAAAAGACATCTCCGACTGATTTTCGGAGATGTTTTTACATGTTTTGAGGTTAACATTTTCACTTAGCTGTAACCCCACTTTTAACGGCCTAGTATGGCAGTCTAGCTTATCGATCAAAATCAAAATACTTTCTAATCATCTTCATCTTGGACAACCTTACCATCTTGTACGTTAAAGGTATAGCCAATGTGATTGTAATTATCTTCATCAATTGAGTAAAAATAAAATTCGTACTCTCCGTCTGGTAGCTTGCTAGCATCCAGTTTAGTTGTGGCCTCTTCTAAATCTTTCTTACTAGTATTATCTGTATCGCCTACTTCTATTCTCATAGTAACAAGGTGTTCTTCAATCATTGTTTGGTAGGGAATTTGATAATACCCATAAAAATCATCCTTCCCGTTTTTACGGTTTTCCTCAGCTAAATGCTTTTTACGATTACCAGCCTCTTGATCAATCGTAGTATTATCGCTGAAGGAGAATTCTTCGATATCAAGGCCTAACGATTGCTTTTTAAGCTCCTTAAAGAGTTTTTGCTCTTCTTTTTTTACAGATTTTTGTTGTAAGTAGCTTTCCCAGTAATGACCAGGGGTCTTATATTCTTCACCATTAACTGTCCAGTCCAGGTTAAAAGTAATTTGTGAATCTAATGATATGGTTTGATTATCGTAGGTTTCCTCTGAATAGGTATAATCAACATAAATACCATCTGAATCTAGAAACACCTTTTTGATAAGCTTAACTTGGACCTTTCCCTTAAAACCATTATGAGCCAAGATTTTTTGCGTTTTTTCCCCTAGCCTTGAAGTAAGAATTTGGCAGTACAACTTTACAACCAACTAAAAGACTAGAACAGAGGAGGAGAATAGCTAAGCAAGAAAGCTTTAAAATATTAGGAGTATTTTTCTTCATAGGACATCCTTCCTTTCCTCAATGATTTGTATAAATAAGCACACCAAATCCTTCAAATAAAACGAGCTTTCTTCACTCCTATTATAGCATTTTAAAGCGCTTTCTTATGGTAGTTAGAAGGATAAAAGATTAGGATGTATCCAGCAAAAAAGCCTGAATATCACTTCAGGCTTTTCATCTTAGTTCAAATCGATTGATATAATCCTTAATAATCCGTTACTTCTTTTCGGTCATGGACATTGCTTTGTTTGCCTTGACGGGCTTTAAGAACAGCTTCAACGTCTTCAGGGCTAACCCCTGTTTCAACGAGCATGACTGCTAGGTGATAAAGGACGTCTGCTGTCTCGTTGGCAATTTCTTCTTTATCAGCATTTTTAGCTCCGATCACAACTTCTGTTGCTTCTTCGCCAACTTTTTTAAGAATCTTGTCTAGACCCTTGTCAAAAAGGTAATTGGTATAAGACCCTTCTTTGGGATTTTTTTTACGATCTAAGGCTTCCTTATAAAGTGTTTCTAACATAGCTACTCCTATCTATCTTGATTGTCATCATATATATCCGTAAAGAAACAGCTGTAGGCTCCTGTATGGCAGGCTGCTCCTTCTTGTTCCACAGCGATAAGCAGGGTGTCCTGATCACAATCTGTCTTGATGCTTTTGACATGTTGGAAATGGCCAGATGTGGCTCCCTTATGCCAAAGCTCATTTCTGGAACGGCTCCAGTAATGCATTTGTTTGGTCTCAAGGGTTAACTGATAGGACAGCTCATTCATATAGGCCAACATGAGCACCTGTCCCGTCTTGTAATCTGTCACAATGACTGGTACCAGTCCGCCTTGTTTGTCAAAATCAAGTTTAACCTCTGTCATTGTCTCACCTCGATTCCTGCATTTGCCAAGACTTGTTTGGTTTCGCCTATATTTACCTCACCAAAGTGGAAGATAGAGGCTGCCAGAGCACCCGTCGCTGTTGTCTTTTCAAAGACTTCTACAATATCCTCAATATTTCCTGCACCACCAGAGGCAATGATTGGAACATCGACGACCTCCGCTACACGATTGAGCATTTCCAAATCAAAACCAGACTTAGTGCCGTCCTTGTCCATGCTGGTTAAGAGAATTTCTCCAGCCCCCAAAGCGACGACTTCTTGAGCCCATTGGATGAGGTCCCTACCTGTATCCTTACGGCCTCCCGCCACAAAGACATGCCAGCTCCCATCAGCCATCTTTTTAGCATCAATCGCAGCCACTACACACTGATTCCCGAATTTTTGAGCACAATCAGCAATTAGTTGCGGATTGGCAAGGGCTGAGGAATTGACGGCAACCTTGTCAGCACCGGCTTTGAGCATCTTGTTCATGTCTTCAACTGAACGGATACCACCACCAACCGTGAAGGGGATAAAGACCTGATCGGCAACACGACGCACCATATCAACCGTTGTTTCACGGTTATCCGAAGTCGCTGTGATGTCCAAGAAAACAAGTTCGTCACAACCAGCTTCATAATAAGCACGCGCAGAATCAACAGGGTCACCAACATCTGTCAGATTCACAAAATTAACCCCCTTGACGACACGGCCATCCTTGACATCCAAACAAGGAATAATACGTTTTTTAAGCATATTAACCTCCGAAAGCCTTGAGCTGGTCTAAGGTGATATTGCCGTTATAGTAGGCTTTGCCAACAATGGTTCCTGCCACACCAATCTCTTGTAGGTGATCTAAGTCAGCTACTTCTGCAATCCCACCTGAAGCAATGACTTTGGCGGTCGTGAGTTCAGCTACCAAACGTTTGTAGTGATCAAGATTGGGTCCTGTCAGTGTGCCATCTCGATCAACGTCTGTATAGACAAAGAGGGTTACACCCATCTTTTCCATTTCCTTAGCCAAGGTAATGTAGTCTACATTGCTAGTTTCCAACCAACCTTCGGTAGCGACAAACCCTGCCTTGGCATCAATACCTACGACAATTTTATCGGCACCAAATTCCTCTAAAGCTGCTCGAACGAAGTCAGGATTTTTAACGGCCATTGAACCGATAATGATACGGTCGATGCCAACTTCCAAATAGTCACGAATCTGCTCCAAGGTACGGATACCGCCACCAACTTCGATGCCAAGTCCAGAAACCTTCTTGACCTCTGCAATCAAGTCACGGTTAGTGGCACGACCATCTAGGGCACCGTCCAAGTCGACGACATGAATAAATTGAATGCCCGCATCCTTAAAGATCTTTGCCTGCTCAATAACATCTGGATTGACAACGGTTTGTTGGTTGAAATCTCCTTTAAAGAGACGAACAGCCTGTCCATCCTTAATATCAATTGCTGGTAGAATTTGCATCTCCCCTACCATCCTTTCTAACTAAAAAGTCTTTGTTCTCACTAGCTTCTATGCTTTACATAACCCTGCAAACTTTTCAAGAATACCTAAGCCAATATCCCCTGATTTTTCAGGATGAAATTGGGCCCCATAAACATTGTCTTTATGAATCATGGCTGGCACCTCAATACTGTAGTCTGCGGTAACATCAATGTATTGGCTAGGGACATCTGTGAAATAACTGTGAACGAAGTAGACAGCTTGGCCATCTACACCATCTGTCAAAGGGCTGGCTTGCTTAACAGCCAAATCATTCCACCCCATATGTGGGACAGGTTGCTCCTTTCTGGCTGGAATAGGACGGCAGACACCTGGAATAAAGCCAAGACCATCTGTTTCTTCATGTTCCTGTCCTTTTTCTGTTAAAATCTGCATGCCTAAACAAATTCCCAAAAGTGGAACTCCCTGTGCGACAGCCTCTTTGATAACAGCTACCAAACCTCTTCGCTCCAACTCTGCCATAGCCGTTGGATAAGCACCTACACCAGGTAAAATCAACCCATCTGCAGCTAGGATTTTTTCTTTATCGGCAGACAATTCTGCAGTCACTCCGATTTTTTCAAGGGCACGCAGAACATTTGCAGTATTCCCCGCATCGTAATCAATGACAATAATCATAGCATCCCCTTTGTCGAGTTTACGCCGTGAATGTCAGGATTGATTGTGATTGCCTCACGCAAGGCACGTCCTGTTGCCTTGAAAAGACTTTCTGACTTGTGGTGATTGTTTTTTCCGTGGAGAATCTTGAGATGGAGATTCATCTGAACATTGAAAGCCAAGGCTTGGAAAAATTCTTCTACCAGTTCTGTGTCAAAATTACCCAATTTTGGATTATCGAAACTAGCATCAAAGACTAAGAAGCTACGTCCAGACAAGTCTAAACTTGCCATTCCGAGGGTTTCATCCATAGGTACAAAAGCCGTTCCATAACGGTTGATTCCTGCTTTATCCCCCAAGGCCTCTTTAAGAGCTTGACCAAGGACAATACCGACATCTTCAACGGTGTGGTGACTATCAACCCAAAGGTCGCCATCAGCCTTAACCACCAAAGACATACGACCGTGACGGGCAAACAAGGTCAACATGTGGTCAAAAAATCCGACACCTGTTTGAATATCTACTGGTTCTTGAGCATCCAAATTGAGGCTTAACTTAATTTTGGTTTCAAAGGTATTACGTTCAATTTCTGCTTGTCTCATAACTTCTTCCTCTACTCTCTCAATTATTGTCGTTTCTGACTTCAATTGCCTTGGCGTGGGCCTGCAAGCCTTCCGCATAAGCCAAGGTTGTGATATCGTGCTCAGCCTTATTAACTGCTGCCTTATCGTATTGCGTATATTGGATACGTTTGACAAAATCGTGCACGCCTAAAGCTGATGAAAAGCGGCTAGTCGCTGTCGTTGGAAGAACGTGATTGGCACCTGCATAGTAGTCGCCAATTGGTTCACTAGTAAAGTGACCAAGAAAGACGGAACCAGCATTTTCCACTTTTTCCAAGTAATCATAAGCATTGTCCATAGCAATTTCCAAATGTTCTGGCGCAACCAAGTTCATAAGTTCGAACATGGCATCTGTATCATTGGCAATAATAATACGACCGTTATTTTCGACAGATGGACGAGCAATCGCCTCGCGTGGCAAAAGCTTGAGTTGACGTTCAATCTCACTTTCAATCGCATCAGCCAAGGCTTCAGAATCTGTTACCAAAATGGCGCGTGCGCGTGTATCGTGCTCCGCTTGAGACAAGAGGTCAGCTGCCACATAGGTTGGATTGGCACTACTATCAGCAATGACACCAATTTCTGATGGCCCTGCAATCATATCAATACCGACAATACCGTAAACTTGTTTCTTAGCAGTCGCCACGAAAATATTACCAGGACCTGTAATCTTATCCACCTTTGGAATTGTTTCTGTACCAAAGGCCAAGGCCGCAACCCCTTGAGCCCCACCGACTTGGTAAATGCTATCCACACCAGCCAATTTTGCGGCTACCAGAATCGCAGGAACAAAGTGCTCTTGAGGCGGCGTAATCATAATAATCTCTTTAACCCCAGCAATTTTGGCAGGAATAACATTCATAAGAACTGATGACGGATAAGCCGCAGTGCCTCCAGGAACATAAACACCCACACGATTGATAGGACGAATCAATTGACCACGAATAACACCCTCACTTGGTTGGTCCTCAAAACCAGTCTCCAACTGATGTTTGTGATAAGATTCAATGTTTTCTTTAGCATTAACTAGGGCTTGGTAAACCTCTGGATCAATCTCTTTAAAGGCTTGATCAATCAAGTCCTGTCCAACTTCAAAATCAGTCAAGTCAACCTTATCAAATTTAGCTGAATAGTCACGAAGGGCCTCGTCTCCACGTTTTTTAACGTCTTCAATAATGGCTTGAACCGTGCTTTCAACGTCTCTATTTTCTTTTGACAGTTCCAATTGCTCCTGATAAAGAAGCTCCGCAATTTCTTTATTTGTTCCAGTTAATCGTTTCATTCGAACGGTACCTCCTCGTTCCCTACAAGTGATTCAATCTTACAAATGAATGGTAGAACTTCCTTGTTATTTTTCAAAGAAGCCTTATTAACAATCATGCGTGCTGAAATCCTGCAAATATCTTCATAAACTTTTAAGCCATTAGCAACAAGGGTATTCCCTGTTTCCACAATATCGACAATGGCATCCGCTAGACCAATGACCGGGGCAATCTCAACACTCCCCTGAATTGAAATAATCTCAACATCCTCACCCTTTTGATTAAAATAGTCCGTCGCAATGGTTGGATACTTGGTGGCGATACGTTTACGCTTATGGTCATCAGGATTATAGTCTTCTGTTGATGCTACGGAGAATTTACAAAGGCCAAAATTAAGGTCTAACATTTCCAAATAGCCTGTCGGATGTTCAACTAGAACATCCTTCCCAACAATCCCAATATCTGCGACACCGTGTCGGACATAGGTGGTCACATCTGGAGCCTTGACCAATAGAAAACGGAAACGTTTGTCAGGACTTTCGAAAATCAAATTACGGCCCTTATCAGCCATGAAGGACATGTCAAAGCCAGCTTTTTCTAGTAATTTAACTGTATCTTTCTCAATTCGCCCCTTGGTTAAGGCAATTGTGATTTGATTGCTAGTCATCTAAGTCACCTCCAAATTCCACATCATCATGCACTGCTTGATAGACCGAATCGACATCAATGGCCCAACCAACCGCTGTTAACTCGGTAGCACCAAAGCGTTCAAATAGTTTATCGTAGCGGCCACCTGATACAAAGGCATCCGGCACCTTATCACCGAAGACCTTAAACATCATGCCTGTGTAGTAAGGCACTGCTGGCAATTGAGCCAAATCAAGCGTCGTCTCTGGGAGACTATCTGATAAGCGATTGGTTAAGACTTCCAAACTATCCAAGGCCGTCAAAAAGGCTTCACTGTCTGTCAACTGTCTAGCCTTGGTCAAAACAGCCTTGGTCTCACCAAAGAGGAAGGGCAACTGTTCCAAGACCTTGTCATATTGACTTGGATTTTCTTTGGTGAATTCCTTGAGGCCTGTGATTGATTTGTCACGGATATAGGCGGCCAACTCTGCTTCTTTTACTGATGGAAGGTCTAATTCTTCAAAAATGAGTTGCAAGAGACGAGCATGTGAAAACTCAAACTTGTAATTTTTGACACCGGCAGCATCCAGAGCCTCTTTAGCAGATATCACAGCTTCTTCCATGGCCTGGTGAACAGGGAATCCTATGATCTCAATACCAGCTTGCGTATGCTCATTGGATAGGCCACGCATCTCCTCATTGTAGTTAAAGACTTTTCCAGAGTAAGAAAATTTAATGGGTGTATGAACTTGTGTCGAAGCAATCACGCGCCCAATTTGGCTGGTAATATCAGGACGTAGGCTAACAAGATCTCCATTTTTATCAAAGAAATTATAGTTACCATTATCCACAAGATCGCTAAAGACTTCGAAATGCTCCAAGGTTGGTGTCTCAATTCGAAGGAAACCCTTTGTCATCAACAAGTCACAGATACGATGCTCAATCTGATACATGGTACGGGCACGTTTGAAAAGTTTATCGTGCATTCCTAAGGCTAATGTCGTTTTTTTCATGCTTGTAACTCCTGTATTGTAATTAGTACGCGCTCCATCTCATCCTGAGTTCCAATCGAGATGCGTAGTCTGTCGGAAATACGCTTCACTTTTGGAAAATAACGGACATAAATTTTCTTACTTTGGAGATAGTCAAACAATTGGCCTGCAGTCACTCCGTGTGGTTTGACCAAAACAAAATTGGTTTTTGAAGGAAGAACATCAAAGCCAATAGCCTTCAATTCTTGGCTAAACCAGTCACGTGTGGCCATAATCTTAGCGCAGCTATCTTCATAATAATCCCAAGACTTAACGGCTGCAGTCGCCAAGACTTCTGCGATGCTATCCACATTATAGGGATTGACTGAATTCTTGACGGCATTGATCACAGCCATTAGTTTAGGACTTCCGATGCCATAGCCGACACGCAAGCCTGCAAGTGAGGCGTCCTTAGAAAAGGTCCTTGTGATAAACACATTGTCATACTTTTCTAGGAGAGGTAAGACAGTCTCCCCACCAAAATTAATATAGGCTTCGTCGATAATCACAACTACTGACTGGTTGGCCTTTACGATTTCTTCAATTTGATCGAGAGGTTTATAAATACCTGTTGGCGCATTTGGGTTAGTAAGGACAATCCCACCATTTTCAACCAGATAATCTTGAGTATCAATCTCAAATGAAGAGTTCAAGGGCACTTCTCTAAATGGGATGCGATACAAATCTGCCCATACCTTGTAAAAACCATAGGTCAAATCTGGAAACAAGACTTCTTCCTCGCTATTAAAGAAAGCTAGAAATGCCATTGACAAAATATCGTCTGACCCATTTCCAATAATCACTTGATCGGCAGTAACACCTAACTGTTCAGATAAGGCTTGACGCAAAGCAGCTTGATCCAAAGTCGAATACTTGCGTAACTGATGGGCATCAAATGATGCTAAAGCTTGATGGACTGCTGGACTTGGTCCATAGGCATTTTCATTAGTATTCAACTTAATGATATTTTTCTCAGCAGGCTGACTACCTGCCACATAGGGTTCAATCTTTCGTAATCCTTTGATTTCCATAGTTTATCCTTTCTGTTCAACTCCAACCAAGTGTACGGCTAGCTACAAATGCTAAAAGCAAGGGTAACAAAAAACGCCCTCGCAAAAACAACTTTTGCAAGGACGTTGGCACGTGGTTCCACCTTAATTCGAACAGGGGTCACCCCCTCTTCCTCATGAAGTCGCAAGGTCTCTCTTGTAACTCCCAGTCTCTAACGGAACCACCCGTCGTACACTACTGTCATCCAGAGTTCGCATACGCTCTCAAGAATGTGTCGTCTTTGATCTCATGCGTTCTCAGCTTCCCGCATTCTCTGTGAAACGATCTGACTTTTTCTATCAACGATTTCGATTTTAATTTATTTTACCTGAAAATTCAGAACAAAGCAAGTCTTTTTTGTATATTTTTATAAAAAGTTGAAAATCATGTATATTTAATAGCAGAAAGAAGCCTTTTGAGACTTTCCTTAGGTGATGGCGGACGTTGGTGAAATTATCTGGTGGATGATTCTAGCTATCCAAAAAGTTCCATGACTAAGTTTTGAACTTCATTTCTCAAAAATTCCTAGCACTGGAAATACGATAGATTCAGGCACTTCCATCACTATAGACAGTCTCGTTCTATCTAAATTCCTACCACAAAAAATCAGGCTCAGTTATTTTTTATGAAAATATCTTTAGGGTAATTCCCCATTTTAAAAAATTTCTTCCTATTATGATTTGTATATTTATCCTAAATATTTTTTCAAAGCAAGACAAAAAGCCTGAAGCACAGCTCCAAGCTCTTATGGTTAAGCTAATTTTCTAGGTCTGATAAATCCTGTCATAATACTCAAACAAAGTAGCCCCGCAGCAACATACCAATAAGGCATATCCACGCTAGTCGTACGACCTGAAACCTCAACGATTCCCTTAACCAGACAAGCACTAGCTACAACTGCAATAGACGAATTAAAGAGTAGTTTTGAAAGACGTGTTCTCACCCAAGACATACCCACTCCTGTTAGCAGATAGATAAGTGCTCCAGCTAATGGGGCAAAAAACATCATACGCATAAACATGGACGATTCCCCATAAGAAAAGCGTTCATAGACAAAGGTAAATAGAAGGCTGAAAATAGTTAAAGCAATGTAAGTGAAAAAGTGTTTGCTGGCTGATTTTTTAGTAACCGATGTAAACAATATCGCTCACCGCCCTTTCTGAAATTTTGTTTCCGTTTGTGGTTGGCTTGTTAATGACTTGACCATTGAAGTACATAGTAGATGAGCCACCACCGTCAAGGTTATAGGCTGTCGTCACACCATAGGATTTCATCAACTCTGCCATTTCATAGAGGGTCAACCCTGACGATTCACTGGTACGACCATCAGAAACAATGACAATATAGTGCACACTGCCATCACTCTCTTCGATGACTCCGATGGCTGTACGTGGATTGTCAGCCATAGCTTGACCAACCTCTTCATTTTCCGATACAGCTATCTTGCCATTTTCAACCAAGGTTGGACCAAAGGCGAAGGTGTTCACCACACCTGAATCGACCAATTTTTGAGCTGTTGTATCGCTCTCCTTAAAGGTCTTGAAGCTACCATCTGAGTATACTGCAAGGTCCTCGTAGTCACTGTTTCGATCAGTATCACGATAGACTTGACCATTTTTAATCACATAGCCCGACTGGTTAGCTCCATAATAGTCACCATTGATGGCAAAGATTGCATTATTCTGCTGGGCAATACTTGAAGTAGTGTCGGTGATGTTAGTCCCATAGGTATTTTGTGCCAAAGCCGTTTTAAGGTAATCTGCACTCGAAAGCTTGATATCTGCCACATAGTATGTGGTATCACTGGTTTTACCTGTCGTGATTTTGATATCCATATTGTCATCTTTATAAGTCGTATCCGTCTTAGTTACCTTACCAGTACTGGTAGATGCCGTCGACGACGCTGTGGTTGAACTAGTTGTATTGGCTGAAACCGTTGAGACCGCTGAGGGAATGACAAAGACCTTTAAGAGAGAGTAAACATTTGCCCCCATCAGAAAAAGGGTAAAAACTAAGGCATAGGCATGCCTTTTGAGAAATTTCATAGAAGACCTCCAATTTTGAAAGATAAGATTGAAACCATATGTTCCTTTTACTTGACATTAGCATAACAAGCGAAGCTTAAAATCTTCTATAATTCCCATAACCACGCCTTTTCTTTAAGCTTTCCTTAAGAAAAAGACAGCTTCAGTTGAAGCTGTCTTCGCTATATAATCATATCTTTTGTAATGCCAAATTCTCTCAAGATCTCCTGAATCTTGTCAAAGTTCAGACGGAAATGCTCCAACTTATGACCATCAGACCCAATAGAATACTTACGACATCCCAAATCCCTAACAAGGCCTAGGGCATAACGGTAAAGGCCCTCGTGATGATAGAGGTACATACTCTTTGCATTCAGTTCAAAAGCCAAATCATTAGCAATCATTTTCTGGAAAATACGTTTGAGCTGCTCCTCATAGACTTTTAGCTCATCAACAGTCACGTCAAACAGGCGGAAACCATAGTCAAAGTGGGCCAAAACATCTGCGTCCACACGACCAATAGCGTACTCCAACTTGTCCAGATACTCTTGAATAATGCTTGCCTTGTCCATATCCGCTACCTCATCATCAAGATAATCATTGACCCCATTATGGTGAACAGATAAAAGTTTGAGATCATAGTCCTTACCATCCAGAAAGTCTAAAATATCCCTTTCCCTAGGTTGGTAATAACCAATCTCGATACCACGTTTAATACGATTACCATACTTACGGTTAAGATTTTCAATCTCACGACTATAGGCCTCATACTCGGGCACATCATCCTGTTTGGTATAAGGATTAGAGAGATCATAATGCTCAGTCGTTACAATCTCCCCATCAAAATGCGTCAAATAATCAGTAAAGTTCGCATCCGAATCATAGGAATGATGGGTATGCAAATGGTTATCACGAATAGACATAACTACTCCTTATTTTTCAAATACATTTTAAGCTGCTTACGGGCCAACAAAGTCAGACTCACCATGATTCCCTCATAAATAATAAAGAAAATCACAAAGCACTGAAGAAAGTACTCTTCTGGCAAAACATTGATAATCGGGTCCAAGATTGGATTAAAGAGCCAACTGCTATCCCCAGGAAAGAGGGCTTCATGAAAGAGCGTAAAAAACTCATCAAATCCGAGAAAAAGCCCCACAACCCCAATAAGGACCGGCAAGAGTGCTAGACTCATATAAAGTTTAACGTAAAGACCAAAGGTCCCTTTCTTCACATTACGCCAAAGAGAGGTGACTGCTGGATAAGCTAGTAGAATAACAAGCCCCTGTACCAAATGAAAGAGCCACTTCACATCATGAAAATGCTTGAGCCCACTCTCCGACGATGGAAAATCAGGCATGGCCAGATGACCAACCCAAGGAAATGTCAGGTACTGCATGAGGATATTGAAATTATGCCAGAGCTCTGTCTTGCCAAGAATGACATAGTCCAAAAGATGCATCCAGTCAATATCAAAATAATAAAAGCCCCATGCCAGATAAATCGTCACTAAGATAGACAGGGCCAAGAGCCAAATCGGAGTCAGAACAGCCTCAATCTTAGTTCGCATCAAAATCCCACTCCGCTAGACTAGAAAGCACATGGTCTGGTTTTACTGGTAAATCCGCAACTTCTTCCGCCTTGGTAAATCCAGTTGTCACAAGAAGTGTTGGAAAGTCATTTTTAATACCAGCTGTAATATCAGTCAAGTAATTGTCACCAACCACAATAGTCTGGCTACGTTCTGTCCCAAGGATTTCAAGAGCCTTGTTCATGATAATTGCTTCAGGCTTACCAATAATAATTGGTTTCACACGTGTTGCTGCCTCGATAAGGGCCAAGAGGGAACCGGCACCTGGAAGAAGGCCGCGTTCTGTTGGGATATTCAAATCTGGGTTTGTCCCAATAAACATAGCTCCCTTATGGATAGCAAGCGTTGCTTTAACCAACATTTCATAAGTGACTTCACGGTCCAAACCAACAACAACATAGGCAGGATTTTCCTCATCTACCGTATATCCCGCTTCCGCAATGGCAGATTTAAGCCCAGTCTCACCGATAACATAAACCGTCTTGCCACGATTCATATCGTTCATGTAGTCAACCGTCGCCAAAGTAGCTGTATAGATGGTCTCAAGGGGCGTTTCCAACTCACACTGATTACGCAAAAGCTCTTGCACCATCTCTGGTGTACGCATACTATTATTAGTCACAAAAAGATAGGGAATCTGACGCTTTTGCAACTCCTTAACGAAGGCTTCTCCCTCAGGAATACGGTCCTTCCCCTTGTAAATGGTTCCGTCTAAATCAATCAAATAACCTTTATATGTCATCTTACTCGTCTCCTATTTCTTTCCATTGGATAATGGCCTGAGCATGAATATTGCCATCAACACAAATTTGATGTTGACTGCTCAAACTTTCTTGGTCAAACTCATAGCCTGAATAAATCTCTGACCCATGATGAATTTCCTTAACATACTTGAGGTCAATATGGGCTGGTGTGTACTTAGTCAAAAAATCCAAATCGAAAACATCCAACATCCACTCCAAGTACTTGCTATTATTAACGTGGCCATTCATATCTAGGTCAAAATAACGCACACGATATAAAGTCTCAATTGGATTTTCCAAAGCATTATAGCGAGGTCCTCTAAGCAACTTTTTAGTCTTATCAGCTCCATAAGGTGCTACCACCTCATCTGGTACTTCTGCTACCTTACGCGTTTCATAATCCATGAGAGCAAAGGTAGTCTTAAAGAGCATAATTTGCTGACCAGTTTCATCTGTGATGTAAAAATTACGGTAACAGAAAATCTTATTATAGGAAATAGCTTCCGTTGTAATGGTCACCTTTTCATTGTAGCGAGGCAGACGGTCAATCTCAATCGCATAGTCTGTCACAATCCAAACCAGACCGTACTTATCAAAAACGTCCTTATCCGTATTTCCCAGAGATTCTGACTGCATACCAGATACTTGCAATGAAAACGCCAATAAGTGCGGTAATTTCACCTGATGCGTGATATCCGTCTCATAAAACGGAATCTGATAAGAAATACTAAATTTTAATCCCATCTAATCCTCCAAGATAAATTGCTCAGCGACACTATCACCCAAAAAGAGTCCTCGTTTGGTCATACGAACCACCTCTGGATCCTTGACCAAGAGCCCATCTTCCTGTAGTTTTTTCACAATGTCTCCATAAGTATCCGCGAATGACAAGCCAAACTTCTCTTCAAAACGTTTGATGGACACTCCCGACTTTTTACGCAAGCCAAGGAAGAACTCCTCTTCCATCATCTCCGCCTTAGTCAGATGCTCCTCGTGAAGTCTAGCATGACCATCCTCAGCTATAGCCTTTAGATAATGCTGGATAGGCCCTCTATTGCGATAACGAACACCATTAACATAACCAGAGGCTCCAGCACCCACACCATAATACTCATCATTATTCCAATACATGAGATTATGTCGACTCTCCATCCCAGGTTTGGTAAAGTTTGAAATCTCGTAGTGCTCAAAACCATTGTCTTCCAACTCTTGGATAATATAGTCAAACATCTCTGCCTCCAAGTCCTCAGTCGGAAGATTGAGCTTACCCCGACGCATCTTATTCATAAAGACCGTATGATGTTCCAATATCAAACTATAGAGACTTAGGTGTGGAATATCCAGTTCCAGTGCCTTTCTCACATTTTCCTTGACCTGATCCATAGTTTGACCAGGTAGTGCATAAATAAGGTCAATGGAAATATTATGAAAACCAGCAGCCTTTAAGCTATCAATACTTTCATAAATCTGTGCTTGATTGTGACTGCGACCAATTTGACGCAAGTGCTTGTCATCAAAGGTCTGAACCCCTAAAGATACGCGATTTACAGCTGATTTTTTGAGCACCTCAATCTTATCAACCGTCAAATCCCCAGGATTGGCCTCAATGGTAAACTCCTCCAACTTAGACAAATCCAAATTTTTCTGAAGATTGCTTAAAAGGTAGTCCAATTGCTCCGCAGAAATAGCTGTCGGTGTCCCACCACCAATATAAAGGGTGCGAAGCTCCTTGATATCTAAAAGCTCCCACTCACGAATCAAAGCCCGTAGGTAGTCATCAACGGGCTGATTTTTAATAAAGACCTTGGAAAAGTCACAATAATAACAAATTTGTGTGCAAAATGGAATGTGCACATAGGCTGACGTTGGTTTTGTTTGCATGTAACTATTCTACCATTTTTTAAACAGAAATGAGACCTCGAATGATAAGAGTTTGAGCCAAAAAAGAAGCCATCTCTCCAGATAGCTTCTATTCTTTATTTTGTTAATGAGAATGGGAAAGCATTATAGTTGCTATAATCAAAGGTTGGTCCCAAGTCAGAGATGAATTGAACTGGCGTGTAAGTTCCATTTTCAAGAATAAAGCCAGGCTTAGCTTGAAAACCAGCTCCCCCTATTCCTGTAATACCAGGAAGCAAGGTAGAAAAATCGCCACCCTCCCAAACGTAGAGATTTCCAGAAATTTGAACAGCTTTTGCAGTTGTAGAGCTTTGACGATAGGGTTCGTAATCGACATTGAAATTTGCCTTTGAAGTGATGTTGCCATCAGCATCAACTGTAAAACTAATGTCCGTTGCTTGAGGACTTGTACCAGTCCAAGTTCCAACCAAAGCTGCTGGGACAGGAGCGTCACTTTGGGTATCAGCTGTTGCTTGACTAGACTTGTTTGACTCAGAAGCAACACTACCATTTGTCCCTGCTTGAGCATCATTTCCAGCTGAGGCTTGATTTTTTGAAGAGCTAGCTCCAGGAGCACTCGCTTCTTCTTGACCTTGAGAATCCTTTGAAGATGAAGCTTCTGTCTTTGACTTTTTAGCAGACTTCTTCTCAGATGTTTTTGTTTTAGCAGATGACTTCATTACTTTAGAAGTTGACGTTGTAGATGATGCTGCAGTGTCTTTTTCTGACTTAGAGCCACATCCGACAAGTGCTGTAGAAACAGCTACAGACAACAAAACAAGGGAACAAACACGGATAACTTTACTTTTCATTTTCATAAACCTCTTATATATATTTCTATTATATCTATTTTGTTACAAAAATCAAGTATTTTATGTAATTTTTGTAACAATCATGTAATTAATTGTATCGCTGTCATAAGTTAATATCGTATTTACAAGTAAAAAAAGCCCATCACTCCTAGAGGAATGATAGGCTTCTGCATCTTATTTAGGTACTTCTTACCTGCTAGAGGTATCGTGATTAATCTTTGTCTTGTCTTTCGATATAACCTGAATAGAGATCTCCATAGCTATCCTCTAAGATAACAATGCGCTTGCCACCATCTACAACTGCAAAATAGTAGGAACTTCTCTCATCGTGGTAGATATCATTAACACTCTTAGCCTGATAACCATGTGACTTAAGAGACTTCTGTATTTTATCAAATTCTTTCTGCACCTTATCATTATCTACTTTACCTGATTTGTTCACCAGATATTCTCTTAAAGGTTTAGCAATTAAGATATCTGTATCATCGGAATCTGTAGAAATAACACCATTTTCAGAGATAGTAGCTTTTCCTTCGGCGTCATCATCCTCATCAAATTTCTTCCAGTTACCAACAAAGGCTTTTGGAACCTCCGCCTTATAAAAAAGACATCTCTTTTTAAATTCTTTAGTGTTTGATCCGTGGGAAAATACTTCTGATAAGCCTATGTCTAAAATGACATTTGTTCCATCCTTCTGAACCAGATTATAGTAGCCATATCGTTCAGTCTTAACCAGTATGACCTCTTTTGTATGAAATTGGTACTTCTTGTCAAAATCAGCAATAGATTTTAGTTTTGAATCACTTACCGCCTTTATGCTTCTTTCAAACTCTTGTCGAACCTTCTTACCGAGAGCAACTTCTTTAATATTATCTTCCGTATAGCCAGTAAAAAGTTTTGAATTCTTTTCTTTTAAATCATAAACAAGCCCGTCATTATTACCATTTACCCACAAGCCACCCAAGTTTGTTCCTTTGGAAGAAAACAAAAAGAGGCCAAGACTTGTTGCTACAACAAGAAATAAAGCAATCCCAAGACCAAGAAAAGTCTTCTTGCCAAACTTTTTCTTCTTAACAAAGACAATTTGTTGTGAATAAGCTGGGTTGACCATTTGACCAGTCATTTGATTTGGAAAAGGCATGGCTCCTTCAGTCACGGAATTTCCATTGTTGGAAAAAGTAGCTTGTTTTCCTTCCATAACAAATTCACCATTTAGAAGGGCCTGCTGACACTCCTGAATAGTGGGTTTACGATTATTAACCGCTTCAAAATATTCAATCCATTCTTTTCTATTCATCATCTCTCCTAAGATTTCTTAATAGAAAAATCTATCACTAGCTTGGAAGTGATAGATTTTCCAATTATTTAAGCACTTCTTGTGTCTTAGCGTAGTTAGCTTCAACAGCTTCTTTTTCGGCTTTCCACCAGTCTTGGTGATCTGTGTACCACTTGATTGTTTCTTCCAAACCTGATTCAAAGTTTGTAAATTGTGGCTCCCAACCGAGTTCTTCACGCAATTTTGTTGAGTCAATAGCGTAACGCAAATCATGACCAGCACGGTCTGTGACACGGTCGTAAGCATCTTTTGGTTGCCCCATTTTTTCAAGGATGAGTTCAAGAACTTCCTTGTTATTCTTTTCACCATCGGCACCAATCAAGTAAGTTTCACCGATACGGCCTTTAGTGAGGATAGCCCAAACACCAGTTGAGTGGTCGTTAGTGTGAATCCAGTCACGGACGTTTTTACCTTCACCATAAAGTTTTGGTTTAATTCCTGACAAGATGTTGGTGATTTGACGTGGAATGAATTTTTCGATGTGTTGGTAAGGTCCATAGTTGTTTGAGCAGTTTGAAATAGTTGCTTTAACACCAAATGAACGCACCCATGCTTTAACGATAAGGTCTGAAGCAGCCTTAGTTGATGAGTATGGTGATGAAGGGTTGTACTTTGTTTCTGCTGTGAATTTTTCACCAGGACCTTCACCGTGTCCAGGAAGATCTTCACGCAATGGAAGGTCACCATAAACTTCGTCTGTTGACACGTGGTGGAAACGAATATCGTATTTACGAGCAGCCTCCAAGAGTGTGTAAGTACCAATGAAGTTTGTGTGGATAAATGGTGATGGGTCGTTCAATGAATTATCATTGTGGCTTTCAGCCGCATAGTGAACGATAGCATCAGCCTTAGCAGCCAATTTATCAACCAATTCAGCATCAGCAATATCACCAACAACCAATTCAACACGGTCACCAAGGATTTCTTCAATATTGGCACGGTTACCAGCGTAAGTGAGTTTGTCAAGGACAGTCACATGTACGTCTGGATGGTTGTTGTAGACATAGTGTACGAAGTTTGAACCGATGAAACCTGCGCCACCAGTTACGATGATATTTTTATATTCAGTCATTTTTTCTCCAAAAAATATTATTTTTCTTAATCGTTCCTTAAATCAATCTTTTTTAGCTTTCCTTAGGTGAGTACGGACGTCAGCGAACTTCGAAGAAGTTCCATGACTAAGTTTTGAGCCTGATGTCTCAAAACTTCCGAGCACCTGAAACACAATGATTCAGGTGCTTTTCTCACGGCGGAAAGCTAATCATATAGCTCGCTTCGCTCGTTTATAACAAAGCTAAAAACTATATAATGATTTTCTTAATTGTTTCAAGAGCTATATTTTTACAAATCCTCTGGTTTGAGGGGGGTAACGTCTTTGAGCAATGGGTGATTTTTATCTGCTTCTGAGACTTCTGCTTCTTCCAAGTTTTCCCACTTGATATCAAGGCTTGGGTCAGCATAGTTGACAAAGGCATATTTAGGTTTAAGTTCAAGTGCCCAGTAATCGTTTACGAGATAGCTGTATGATACTTTGTCAGACAGAACTTGGAAACCATTGGCAACACCACGAGGAACAAAGATTCCTTTTGAGGCATCAATAACAGTTTGATAAGTATTCCCAAACGTTTCGCCTTCACGGAGGTCAACCCAAGTTCCAAGAACCTTTCCTTCATCTGCCACTGAGATGTATTTATCCCAAGGCTCGGCGTGCAAGCCACGCAAAACATTTTTACGTGAGAAAGAAACGTTATTTTGCAATTTTCCTTCTGCAAAGAATGATTCTGGAAAACCAAGTGGCAACATCTTTTCCTTTTGGAAGTTTTCCTTGAACCATCCACGGTTATCTCCATGAACAGGAATATCAAATTCAAGCAGACCTGGGATGGCATCAATCTTGCGTGCAGCTAATTCTTTACCAAAAAATTGTTCAGTCATTATGCTTCTCCAATCAAACGGAGCAAATATTGTCCGTATTCATTTTTCTTAAGTGGTTGTGCCAATTCAAGAACCTGTTCTTTAGTGATATAACCCATGCGATAGGCAATCTCTTCAAGGTTAGCTACTTGGACATTCTGCAAACGTTGAACTGTTTCGATGTACTGAGCAGCCTGCAAGAGACTTTCGTGAGTGCCTGTATCCAACCAAGCAAAGCCACGTCCCATAAGCTCAACAGAGAGGTCTCCACGTTCTAGGTAAGCCTTGTTAACATCCGTGATTTCAAGTTCGCCACGAGGGCTTGGCTTGATGTTTTTAGCAATTTCCACAACATCATTGTCATAGAAATAAAGACCAGTTACAGCAAAGTTTGATTTTGGATGCTCAGGTTTTTCCTCGATAGAGATGGCATTCATATTGTCGTCAAACTCAACAACTCCAAAACGTTCTGGGTCCTTAACTTGATAACCAAAGACTGTGGCACCTTTTTCCTTAGCTTCAGCACGTTGAAGCATGGCAGAAAGACCATTGCCATGGAAAATGTTATCCCCGAGGACAAGTGCAACACTATCGTCACCAATGAAGTCTTCACCAATGATAAAGGCTTGAGCCAATCCATCTGGGCTTGGTTGTACTGCGTAAGAAAGTGAAATACCGAACTCAGAACCATCACCAAGAAGCTCTTCAAAACGTGGAAGGTCCTGTGGCGTTGAGATGATGAGAATTTCCTTAATACCAGCCAACATAAGCGTTGAGAGTGGATAGTAAATCATTGGTTTATCGTAAATCGGCATCAGTTGTTTTGATGCAGCACGTGTCAATGGATACAAACGTGTCCCTGAACCACCTGCAAGAATAATACCTTTCATAAGAAGGCTCCTTTTTTCTCTAATATATTATCTATATTTTAGCATTTTTCAGCCCTCTTGTCACGGTAAACCCTATGTTCTTAAGCTTTCATTAAGAAAATCACAAGTGCCCATTTTCTTAATCCAATCTAAAAAAGGATTTCGATTGAAACCCCTTTAGATTGAGGATAATATCTTGTAATATTCCCTTTGGGGAGTGTGATTATCATCCTCTTAGTGTCTTTGTGCACTCATCCAGTCAAAGATACTGTTATAAGTTTGTCCATTGACACTGGCACGAGAGCCACCTCCATTAGTTGGATCGGTGGCTACCATACCGCTGTAACCGTCCCAATTTTTCGTATTTTCAGGATGCTGAACGCCAATCACCTGGTCATGGAAGAAATAAATCCAAGCCCAATGCCCATCATACTCTGTCCCAGGAAGATCAGTCCCAGTAGCTGTTTCAAAGTATGAGAACCACTTGTTAGTAGCTCCAGAGGTAATCAAGCTCTTATATAAAGGCAAGACACTATTTTCTGGTTGGACTGTTGCGTCTGCCTTTGTGTGAATCAACCACATAGGCTGGTTCTTCAGTTTATCAATTCCAGATTGGTCAACAGTTAGTGGCGCTGCTATTGGAATGAGAGCTGCAAAATAATCTGGATAGGTTGCTCCCATGGTCAAGACCATACCACCACCATTTGAAACTCCCGCAAGATAGATTCGTCCCTTATCTACCTCAGGGTGATTAGCTAGGTAGGTATCAATGGTCTCTTTGAGTTGGGCTGCATTATCTGATCCCCAAGGTGTCTGCGTTTGAACAGCCAGAACATTAACCCCACGCGCCTGATCACCAGTTGTTAAGAAATGGCCTTGAATCTCAGGCTGGGTAAGCGCATAGACGTCATTTGAAAGAAGCGGAATATTCATATCTGTCCCTCTTTCACCAATACCGTGTAACCAGACTATCAATGGTTTGGTGCTATTCCCTGTACCAGTCTGGGCACTATAAGCCGCATACTGCATGTTACCTACCTCTCCTCGCTCGTCGAAAACCTCCGTCGTTGGCATCAAACGATTGTTGATGGCATCTTGCTCAGATGAAACCATCTGTGACTGACTACTACCTTCTGCCACTACTGACAAGTCTTTCATTGATACCATATAACTTTCCAGCCATTGGTTAGTCCAAGTAGAAAGGTTGAAATACATAGGTTCAGCATTCCCACCCATGTTGTAGCGGTTATAAGACGGTAGGCTCAATTCAAGCGTCACGTACTTGCTATTGTCATAATAGACCACATGCCCCTTATCATCAGAAACATAAGAGTTCGTTACCTGACGACTGACCCCTGCTGTTGTAACCTGAGTTGAGCTGTGGACAACCTCTGGCGTGACCTTCTGATTAAATTCAAAAATGACTTTGGTTACAGCCGGTCCAAACTCATAACTTTCTAGAACAATACTTGTCTTTGTCACAGCCAAGTCTTCTGCTGCCCCTGCTTTGACAGATAGGCCTAAACTTATGGCTAGCAAAGTAACAAGGACTGTCACATATACTTTAACTTTTTGGAACATAGTCCCTCCCCTTTTTTATTAGTATTCACCTACAATCGATGAACAGTTACTATTTTATCATTTTCTAATCAAATAAGAAATAGATGCAAAGAAATTCTAATAAAAAGAATCAGCTAGCATCCCTCAATAAGGAGAAATAGCTAACTGATTCATAAATTTCAATATATTGGAGGGCTTTAATACTATTAGTCTTTTTTCTTAACGTACTGAGCCACTGGATAATCTGCACTGTCCAAACTACCAGATCGGTTCATAACCAAATCAACCAAATTTTTTCCAATAAGTGGCCCTGTCGTAAGTCCTGAAGATACTAAACCAGAGGCGACAAAGACACCCTCAAGCTCTGGAACTTCTCCAAAGAAAGGTGAGAAATCACTCGTGTAGGCTCTAGTTCCCACACGTTCTGAGAAGGACTTGGCCGTACTTAAGTCAGGGAAATAGGTCTTAGCCTCTTCCTCCAGACTTGCAAGTACAGTCTCATCAACTGTCAAATCAAAGCCTTGGTCATTTTCATGGCTGGCCCCTACCGAAATCTTTCCACCAGCAAAAGGAATGACATCCAATTCGCCCTCTGGCATCAGAACAGGTAATCTACCAGTATCCATGCCCTCAAAGAAATAGTCGCGCAATTGCCCCTTTTGGGGGCGAACATCTACGTCAAAACCAAGGGGCTCGAGTGTTTGACCTAGCCAGGCACCACAAGCGAGAATGACCTTATCAAAAGTTTGCCCATTAATCTCGTAAGTGCCATTATCAAGAGGAGATAGTATGACTAGACCCTCTACCTTTTCAAAACCAGAGGCCTCAATCAAAGTAGATGTTAATTCTGCCCCCTCCACTCTGGCACCTCCAGAAGCATAGAGATAACGGTCAAATCCAGTAAATTCAGGGAGGTCGGCAGCATTTTTTATAGAAAGTTCACCAATAATGGGTGATTCTTCTAGCCTAGTTTCTGCATGCTGATACAAACCGTCCAACTTACTATCATCTTTCTTGAGAAGGGCTACACCAGACTGATCATAGAAGCTCGTGTCATAACCATCATTTTCAAGATCTGAAACTAAATCTTGGTAAAAATCGGCTCCCAAACGGGCCATTCGATACCAGGCTTTATTACGACGCTTGGAAAACCAGGGGCTGATAATCCCTGCTGCCGCCTTGGTGGCTTGCCCGAGACCATGATCAAATACTGTAACCTCTGCGTCTTTTTCTTTTGATAAGTAGTAGGCAGCCGTTGAACCGACGATACCTGCACCAACAATTGCTATTTTCATTTTTTACTCCATCTATTTGAAAAGAGCTGAGTTCTATATCAATAGGCACAGCTCTCTAGTATTTTTAACCTAAGGCCACGTCCATGACCATCATGACGACAAAGCCAACCATGAGTCCTAAGGTGGTGACGTCAGTATTACCATTGGTTTGTGATTCAGGAATCAATTCCTCCGTTACCACAAAGATCATGGCACCAGCCGCAAAAGCCAAAGCATAAGGAATAATCGCCATCATCCACATAACAAGAGCAGCTCCCATAACAGCCCCTATAGGCTCCACGATGGCTGACATAGATCCCCAATAAAAGGCCTTGATACGAGATTTTCCATCTGCTCGAATAGGAATAGAGAGGGCTGCACCTTCAGGGACATTCTGCAAACCAATACCGATAGCTAGACCAATGGCTCCCATGAGACCAGCAAGTGTCATATTCCCACCAGCTAGGGCACCAAAGGTAACACCAACCGCCAATCCCTCTGGAAAATTATGAATCGTGATAGCCAAAAAGAGCAAGGCTGTTTTAGACAACTTTTTCTTACGAGGTTGAATCCCTTCTGCTTTTGAGATGTCATTTCCTAAATGCAAATGAGGAACGACGGCATCAATTAAACGGAGGGCAACACCACCAAGCAAGAAGCCAGCTGCCGCAGGGAACCAGGACCATTTCCCATAGCCATTTTGAGTCGCATAGGTTAAAGAGGGATCCAAAAGTGACCAAAAAGAGGCCGCAATCATGACACCAGCCGCAAAGCCCATCATGATATCTAACAATTTACGACTAATATTCTTGAAGAAGAAAACAATGGCCGAACCGACAATGGTACAGCCCCAAGTAAAAAGACCTGCAAGTAAGGCCAAAAAGACCACATTTTGATGTAAAAGCCAAGTCAAAGACACATCCTCCTACAAATGATCAAAAGGATTAGTTGAGGACTGACTCTCAAGTATGGTCACATTCCAATCATGCTCACGTTTCCAAGCCTCAAGTTTTTCAGCAATCTTTGAGATAAAGAGGGCTTCAACATGGTGCCCAGGGTCAATAGCCAAGAGACCATTAGTAATCATTTCTTGCCCTGTATGGTAGTAAACATCACCAGTGATAAAGACTTGTGCGCCCTTTTTCAAAGCATCCTTGTAAAATCCTTGACCACTACCCCCACAAATAGCCACACGGCTAACAAGAGGATTATTATGGTCATAACGAACCAAGCGAACACTGTCCAAGCCAAAAACTGCTTTTACTTTAAGAGCAAGTTCTTCAATGGTCTGTGGCACGATATCACCCACTCGACCGATTCCATGATTTTCAGAAGTCTGTGTTAAATAAGTGGTGTCTTTAATGTCAAGTATGTCACAAAACCAATCATTAAGCCCATCATTGACAACATCAATATTAGTATGACTCACATAGACTGCAATATCATGCTTAACCAGGTCAAGCAAAATATCTCGGTCAGGCGAAGAGACCAAATCCTTAACTGGACGGAAAATTGGAGCGTGTTTAGCAATGATAAGGTCCACACCTTTTTCAATAGCTTCAGCTACTGTATTTTCACGAACATCCAAGGTAACCATGACCTTCTGAATCTCCTTATCCAGACTGCCAATTTGCAAGCCAACCACATCACCTTCCATGGAAAGCTCCTGTGGACAAAATTCCTCATAAGTCTTGATAAGTTCACTAGCTAACATGGTTCAAAACCTCCTTAATGGTTTGAATTTTATCTTCAATAGCTGCACGGTCAGTCTGATTGGCAAGAGGAATGGATCCTAAGGCAATCTCAAGTTTATTGATTTCTCGCTGCCATTTGAGCTGGAAAACCTGAGATTGTTCTTTCATGAGATGAGGACCAAAACGCACTTCCTTGTCTGAAAGGCTCATATGTCCAGCTTCTGCCACCATGATTTCGTAGTATTTGCCATTTTCAGTCATGATGGATTCGGCAATAATCTCAAAACCATTTTCCATCAACCAAATACGGAGATCATCTTCACGATTATTTGGTTGTAAAATCAGACGGTCTACGCCTGTTAGTTTGTCCTTTCCAGCATCTAGGATATCCGCAATAAGACGTCCTCCCATGCCACAAATCGTGATAGTTGTTACCTCATCAGCAGGTTCGAAGGCAGCCAAGCCATTAGCCAAGCGCACGTCGATTTTATCTTGGAAACCAGAAGCTGAGACATTAGCAAGAGCAGATTCATAAGGGCCTTTTACCACTTCACCAGCAATAGCTGAAGTAATCAAACCTTTTTCAAGTAAATAAATCGGAAGATAGGCATGATCACTGCCTACATCCAAGAGTTTTGCGCCTTTCGGAACATAGGTTGCTACGTCCTTGAGGCGTTGAGATAATTGTACGTACATGTTTCATCTTTCTATTTTTTTAAGTCTCTTCAATTATATCAAAAAAGGAGGTTGGTAAGAAATGGTTTTAACACATTTCCTAACAACTTCCTTTTTGCTTATACTTTCTCGCCTGTAAAGACGAAAAATTTAGAAATAATGTAGTTCAATACAATGATAAGGACCTGAGAGAACAAACTCTCGATACCATTTACCCAAGCATGACTATGACCAACAAATTGACCAATAATTTCTGGATAGGTATCAACCAAGAAATAGGCCAGAGCCAAATCCAAAACCAAGGTCAAGAGGCGGGCACCCACAAACTTAACAAAGCGCGTGACCATACCTGTCTTCTCCTGATTAAAGACAAACATGTCATTTGTAAAAAAGGCAAAGATAATGGCAATCGCACTGGCTAAGACCGCCGAGAGTGTCCCCTGATTGGTCAACTGAAAAATCAAAATACGACTGACCATATAAACCAAAGTTGCCAAGACACCAAAGAAGAGGTACTTGAAAACTTCGGTAGCCATGAAGGCTCTCAGTTTAGCTATCATACTTAGTCCAATCCAATTTCTGCACGAACAACATCAGCAATCGTATCAACGTAGTAGTTCACTTCATCATCTGTTGGTGCTTCTGCCATAACACGAAGGAGAGGTTCTGTACCACTTGGACGAACCAAGATACGGCCATTTCCAGCCATCTCAGCTTCCATTTTTTCAATGATTGCCGCAATTGCAGGAACTTCCATAGCCTTATCTTTCATGCTATTTTCCACACGGATATTAACCAATTTTTGTGGATAGATAGTCACTTCTGAAGCCAATTCAAACAAGCTCTTACCTGTTTCAACCATGACTTTAGTCAATTGGATTGCTGTCAATTGGCCATCACCAGTTGTGTTGTAATCCATGATAATAACGTGTCCAGATTGTTCACCACCAAGGTTGTAGCCGTTTTTACGCATTTCTTCGACAACGTAACGGTCACCAACAGCAGTCACTGCCTTGTTAATACCTTCACGGTCAAGTGCCTTGTGGAAACCAAGGTTTGACATAACTGTTGTCACAATGGTATTTTTAGACAACTCGCCCTTTTGTGACAAATGTTTACCGATGATGTACATCACCTTGTCACCATCAACAATATCACCATTTTCATCAACAGCGATGAGACGGTCACTGTCACCATCAAAGGCAAGACCGATAGCTGAGCCAGTTTCTTTAACCAAGGCTTGCAACTGCTCTGGGTGTGTCGAACCAACACCAGCATTGATGTTAAGGCCATCAGGTTGGTCACCAATTACAGCGATTTCTGCGTTCAAATCAAGGAAAATATTACGTGCAGATACCGCAGCCGCACCATTAGCCGCATCCAAGGCAACCTTCATACCACCAAGGTCAACACCTGTAGCTACCAAGAATTTTTCATATTTACGAAGACCTTCTGGATAATCCACAAGGGTTCCAAGTCCTTCAGCTGAAGGGCGTGGAAGCGTATCTTCTGCAGCATCGAGAAGGGCTTCAATTTCCGCTTCACGCGCATCATCCAATTTAAAGCCATCACCACCAAAGAACTTGATGCCATTATCAAGAGCTGGATTATGGCTGGCTGAAATCATAACACCGGCACTTGCATTTTCTGTACGAACCAAATATGAGACACCAGGTGTTGCAAGTACTCCAAGTTTGTAGACTTCAATACCCACTGAGAGCAAACCTGCTACTAAGGCAGATTCCAACATCTCACCAGAAATACGTGTATCACGTGCCACAAAAACTTTAGGACGGCCAGTCTCATGTTGGCTAAGCACATAACCACCAAAACGACCTAATTTAAAGGCCAATTCAGGCGTAAGTTCAACGTTTGCTTCTCCACGAACACCGTCTGTTCCAAAATATTTACCCATAATTTTATTATTAGTGCTTGAGCACTAAATCCTCCTTAAACTGTGATGCTGTTTAGCAAGAGTCAATCTAGTGAAATCTATCTAGATAATCTAACTTTATAAGATTTCGCCAATATTTTCAACCCTTGATTTTAAACATTTTTAATTGGTTACATTTTTATGAGATTAGGCCCTCTCAGTCCCATCCATTATACATGAATTTGGGGAAAATGTAACTCCCCTATTTTTGCGTGACTTTTAAGTTAACCTTAACAGTGCCAGGTTGAACCGTAACACCTTCTGCCTTAAGGTCTATTGTTTTTGAAGTATCCTTAGTCACTTGGCTAATGTCCACAGGGACTGTGATGCTATCAATCTTATCCATAGCTTCTTGGCTACCAACGATAGTCACATGCCCACGATCAAAGCTATAGCTGATATTAGACACATTGCTAGCCTTATCTCCAGTCAGTTCAACCTTGACAGGAACAGATTTGCTTAATTTTCTCAAACTAATCTTTGCATGTACTTTAGCTGGTGAGATAGAGCTTGCTAGGACTGTACCGTTTGCCGAAACTGCTTGAAGAACCAGGTTACCATCATAATCTTCAGACAGGTTGGAATCACCTTCCAATACTGCTTGAACATGGTCAATCTGGTTAATGATATCTTCACTCGAGGTCACTTCTACCTTGGTGTTATCCAGGCTAACTTTTTTTACTTCATAGCCATTTGCCAACTTATCTGATGTGATGTTAGCTACGACGTCAAAGGTCTTGCTGGCTTTTTTACCAATAGTTGCCGTCAAGGTTGATGGCGATACTTGCGCAGACATTCCGGCCGGAAGATCCTTAACCTGAATAGGTACTCGACTAGTTCCTTGGCCTAAATTTGACAAATCAGCAACTAATTTAAAGTGACGCGTATCACTACTTGTCTCAGTCGTTAACGCCAGCTGTGTTGTCGCCGTCAAATAGACTTCAGCATCATAGGAATAACCACTGATAAAGTACTTATCACTATCATATTTAATATCCACAGGAACCGACTCAACGGTTTGTGTAAAGGTATTAGATGCACTTGAACTATTGTTTTTATTTTGCGTATTCCCCGACCAAGCTGTGAAAAAGAGTACCACGGCAAAGAAGAGAGCAACTAGCATCTGCCATAAACGATCGTTTTTAAAGAAATTTACAAAACGCTTCATTTTTTGCTACCTCCAATCCAACGTTGGAAGAATGACTGACGTGGTTCTTGTTCTTTCAACAAGACAAGACTCAACTCTTCTTCAAATTCTTGAATAGAAAGATCATGGATGAAATTTCCCTTGTAAGCAATGGAAATCGCACCAGTCTCCTCTGACACAACAAAGGTAAGCGCATCTGTTTGTTCTGAAAGACCAATGGCAGCCCTGTGTCTAGTTCCAAATTCTTTGGAAATCTTATTAGATTCCGTCAATGGCAGATAAGAACAAGCCGTCGCAACCTTGTTATCTCTAATGATAACTGCCCCATCATGAAGCGGTGTATTTGGAATGAAAATATTAATTAATAGTTCCCCAGTCACCACCGCATCAAGTGGAATCCCAGTCGCAATCTGCTCTTGTAAGGTCTGAGTCTGTTCAATAGAAACCAAGGCCCCAATCTTACGAGGACTCATGTACTTAACAGCTTTAACAAAGGCTTGAACCAACTTCTCGTCTGAACTAACCTCTTTACTTTGCAAAAAATGCTGAGGCGTACGCCCAAAGGTTTCAAGTGCAGAACGAAGCTCTGGCGCAAAGATCACAACCGCCGCAATGGCTCCATAGTTGATGACCTGATTCATCAAATAAGAAATCGTCGTGAAGCCTATAAAATCAGAAATCAGTTTGACAAAAATAAATAAGACAACCCCTTGAACAAGGGTCATAATTTTTGTCCCTCGTAGGGCCCTAATAAAGCGATAAATTAAAAAAGCAACAATCAATATGTCCAAACTATTGACGATAACTTTCAGCGGACTATCGAAGAGTGACCGCCAAAAATCAATATCAATGGACGAAAGTATTCCCATACATATCACACTTTCTTTTAATTTTTAAACAGTGTCTATTATACCACGAATTCTAACTATTTTGAGACTACAATCACTACTTTTTGTGATAAAATAAATTCATGACTATGAAAACTACCATGGGAATTCTGGCGGGTAAAGCTAGCCATTTCGTCCTTTCAAAATTGGGACGTGGTTCAACCCTGCCTGGAAAAATTGCCCTTAAATTTGACAAAGATATTTTAGACACTTTAGCCAAGAACTACGAGATTGTCGTTGTCACTGGAACCAACGGTAAGACTCTGACAACAGCTTTGACAGTAGGTATTCTTAAAGAAGCTTTTGGTGAGATTGTGACCAATCCTAGTGGGGCCAACATGATCACAGGGATCACTTCTACTTTCCTAACAGCTAAAAAAGCCAAGTCTGGTAAGAAAATTGCTGTCTTGGAAATTGACGAGGCCAGCCTTCCAAAAATCACTGAATACATCACTCCAAGTCTTTTTGTTTTCACAAATATTTTCCGTGACCAAATGGACCGCTATGGTGAAATCTATACCACTTATCAGATGATTTTAGATGGTGCTACCAAGGCGCCTGAGGCTACTATTTTGGCTAATGGAGACAGTCCTCTTTTCAATTCTAAAGAGGTGGTCAATCCCGTGCGTTTCTACGGTTTTGACACTGAAAAACACGCCCCAGAGCTGGCACATTATAATACTGAAGGCATTGTCTGCCCTAAATGTGAGAGTATTCTTCAGTATCGACTTAATACTTACGCTAACTTGGGTGACTATGTGTGCCTTAACTGCGACTTCCACCGTCCAGAATTAGACTATAAGCTAACAGAGTTGACTAAAATCACCAACACAACTTCTGAATTTGTCATTGATGGACAAGATTACAAGATTAATGTCGGTGGTCTTTATAACATCTACAATGCTCTTGCTGCGGTTTCTGTCGCTGAATTCTTCGGAGTGGCTCCAGAGCAAATCAAAGCTGGTTTTGATAAGAGTCGTGCTGTCTTTGGACGCCAAGAAACCTTTAAGATTGGTGACAAATCATGTACTCTCGTACTAATTAAGAATCCCGTAGGAGCTAGCCAAGCTCTTGACATGATTAAACTTGCCGATTATCCATTTAGCTTGTCAGTCCTTCTTAATGCTAACTATGCTGATGGTATTGATACCAGCTGGATTTGGGATGCCAACTTTGAAAGCATTCTCGAGATGGATATCCCTGAGATTAATGCTGGTGGTGTTCGCCATTCTGAAATTGCCCGCCGCCTTCGTGTGACTGGCTATCCAGAGGATAAGATTACGCAAGCAGAAAAACTTGAAGATATTATGGCCTTGATTGAAAAACAAGATTGCGACCATGCCTATATCTTGGCGACCTATACTGCCATGCTTGAATTCCGTGATATTCTTGCTCAACGTCATGCTGTCGGAAAGGAGATGAACTAATGACCTATACTTCACTCAAATCTCCAGAAAATCGTGACTACACCTACGACCTAAATGTTGCCCACCTTTATGGTAATCTGCTCAATACCTACGGTGACAACGGTAATGTCCTTATGATCAAATACGTGGGTGAAAAACTTGGTGCTAAGATGACCTTCGACATCGTTTCAGTTGGTGATGACTTCGATAAGGACCACTACGACATGGTCTTCTTTGGAGGTGGTCAAGACTACGAACAATCTATCGTTGCCAAAGATCTCCCATCTAAACGTGATGCCATTGGTCAATTCATCCAAGATAATAAAGTAATCCTAGCCATCTGTGGTGGTTTCCAACTTCTTGGACAATATTACATCCAGGCTAACGGTGTCCGTATTGATGGTATCGGCGTCATGGGCCACTACACCCTTAATCAAGAAAATAACCGTTACATCGGTGATATCAAAATCCATAACGAAGAGTTTGATGAAACTTACTATGGTTTTGAAAATCACCAAGGGCGTACCTTCCTTTCTGATGACGAAAAACCACTTGGCAAAGTGGTCTACGGTAATGGTAATAACAAGGAAGATGGTACTGAAGGGGTCCACTATAAAAATGTTTATGGTAGCTACTTCCATGGACCAATTCTTTCTCGTAACGCCAACCTTGCCTACCGCTTGGTCACAACTGCCCTTCGTAACAAATATGGCCAAGACATTGAATTGCCAAGTTATGATGACATTCTCTCAAGTGAGATTGCTGAAGAATACGCAGATACTAAATCAAAAGCAGAATTTGAGAAATAATTCTATGACATAGCAAAATAGCGAAACCTTTGGGTTTCGCTATTTTTTATATCTATTTCCAAAGACGTCTTTTCTTCAATCTGTCTTCAATTTTACGATTATCAATCCTTAAAATGGCAATCATATCAAACAAGAGCCAAGTTCGTTTAGGATAAACAATGTATTTTGGAGACCATATTGGAGAAAACTTCTCCTTATAACGTTGGAGTCCACTAAAAGAGTAAAAACGTTGTGCAAAGACATAGACCAAATTGGCAACCTTCTCTTCCAAGAAGCTATCTTCTTCAGCACCCACATTCGCGAGTGGAGCCATTCCCATATCAAAGTATTGCTTTCCTTCCGCTTGGAAGTACTGGAAGAGTTTGACAAAGAGGTAATCCATGATGCCTTCAGGAGCCTTTTCAAAATCATAACGCATAAGGTCAATCGTCGCCACCCGTTTGTTATTGGTTGGCATGATGTTGGCAAAGGCTACAATTTCTCCTTCCTCACTCTCAACAATAGCAATCGGTGCCTGCTGCAGATAAGCTTCATCAAAGAAACCAAGAGAGAAACCCTTCTCCTTACGACCGTTAAGCCAAATATCTGAGACAGCCTTCATTTCTTGCATCTGAGTCTCTGAAAATGGAGGATCAAGTAACTTAAACTGGAAACCTGCTTTTTCGACACGATTGGTTGGTTTACGGAACTTCTTACCATGCTTACCATCGACAGAGAATGTCGTCAAATCAACCATGGCGTTTTCCCCAAATTTCATAAAATCAAAGCCATAATCATGAAGCATCAGGGTAATACTCTCGTCTGCCTCATAAAACAAGGCTTGTAAATTCCAATCTGATAGTGTCTTCAAGAAAGATTCCCAAGCTGCTCGGTAATAGTTTTCATTACCAATTGGATTTCCCATAACCACACACTTATTGCTGGTTTGTGCAAATTGGAAAACTACCTGGTCTTGTCCATCGACACGATACCAAAAGAGGCGTTTATCATGTAAATAAGCCAAGGCACTTTCTGATGCACCTCCGTATTTCTCAAGGAGAGCTGTAAAGCGCTCATCATCCATACTTTGACCAAAAGTCCTGCGGGGTGCCAAAATTCTCAAGACTCCCCAAACAATAGTTGCAATGATAACTGATGCCAGTAAAATATCAAACCAAATATGAACAAAATGTCCAAGAACATCCCGGTTCTTAGGTGGCAATAAATGAGACCAAAAACCGCTGCCACCCAGAACAAGAAGAACCAGAATAGTAAAGGCTAGGAAAAGGAAATCCTTGGTTTTGTCTTCCCAACTATAAACAAAGTAACGATGATACAACCTCTTTCTGATGATCAACATAAGCACCAAAGAGAGTACAATTAGGAATGACATAGCCCAAGAAATACCATTGAGATTGACATAAATCAAGGTCAAGACAAAGGTTATTAAGGAAGCAATGAAAGCTCCCTTCACCCGACGTCTGATGAGACGAGCCATGAAAATGAATAGAGTTCCAAATAGGATACTTGGGAATTGCCAAATCAACTGTTCCTGAATAGGATTAAAACGGCTAATAAAGTAGACATTTGCCAAGCGTTCTGGGATTAAGGCTGACAAAATCAAGAAAATCCCTGAAAAACGTAGCAAATACACAAGAAAGCGGTGGAGACTTCCACCAAATACTCGTGAAGAAAGTTTGAAGTATTTCTCGTTGATACGCCCTCCCATGTGTTTGAAAAAGAAGACAACACCTAACAAGAAAGGAATAATGTAGTAGGTTAAACGAAAGAGCAAGAGCAGACTAACCGCTAGAGCATTGCTAACCCCCATAGAGGTCAGACCGGTAATCACAATCAAATCGAAACTACCAATCCCACCCGGAATCATAGAGAAGATACCAATAATAACTGCTAGGAAATAAAGAGGAATCAAATTATAAAGAGGAACATGCAAGCCCATTAAATAAGCTACACTTACAAAGCTTCCAAGGGCCGTTCCCCATTCAGCTGTCGAAGCTAAAAGAAGACTTAGCCTCGTTTTCAATGGTACTTGACCAAAATAGGCTAATTTTTCACGACTAGAAACAAAGAAAATAAAAGGCAGATAAAGGAAAATCCCCAATAACAGTAACCAATACTTTCTTAAATCTGGACTTAGAGGGAAGAACCAAAAGACAGCGAATACCAAACCACTTAAAAGGGATAGGCCCGACATAAAGTAAGGCAATAAACGAGAAAGTGCCTTAACACCCGTCTTTTCCTGCCCATCCTCAGAATAAAAGGAATATCTCAGACCCACATCGACCAAACCAGCAAAACCAGCTAAATTATTAATGGTGTTAACAGCCCAACTAGTTTCTAAGATATAGGATTTGGAATAATCCGTTTCTAGCTCCTTATTCAGTATGATGTCATAAAAGAGCATAGGGGAGACAGCGACTAGTCCGATGATAGCCATCAAAACAAGATGCCAAATAGACAAACCGCCCAGAGCTGACTCAAGTGACTCTAAAGTGATGGTCCGTTTGAGGCGAACCAATTCTATGACGACAAGAACCGTAATCGAGATAAAGAAGATAGATTTAACGGCCGCTTTTAAAGGTTGAAGTCTCTCTAAAAGACGCTTCATGCCACCACCTCTTTTCGACTAATTCTCACAAGCTCACGAATCATTTGATTGAAAATCTTATATTTACGTTGAGCTAGACGATGCCCTTCTCGACGTTGGACATAAAGCTTATGAATTGGAAAGAGTTCCGAAATCTCCCTAGAATGCCTGATACTGATAACATCCCTTTGCCCCATAACTACCCAAACAGGATAGGCAGCCTGATGTAGACGTTCCCTATCTAGTGGCAAGTCATGAAGCATAAGCCCCGTTACCTGAGCCATGATATCCATTTTAGATGAAAATGGTGACAAGGCTTTTAAGCAAAGATATTGTATATAGACCGCGAATCTTGAGCGTCTCGTCAACCCATTAAAGGTCATATTTCCCGCATTAAGCAAGAGCCCTGCAATCCGGTCAGGATAACGACTAGCATAAACCATAGCCAAATTGGCACCGTCACTATGACCGACAAATAAGGCCTTCTTGATATTCAAATATTGCAAAATTTCCTCCAAATCGGCAGCCATCTGTTCAAAGGTCATCTTAACACTTTGACGACTGGACCTGCCGTGATTACGACTATCAATGAAAATTAAACGATAGTCTCGATACAGAATTCCTTGCTTACCAAAGTAATTTCCTGACAAATTATTGCCATGCAAAAAAACAATTGGAAAGCCTTTACCGAGATCACGATAATAGATGATTTGACCATCTTTCACTTTGAATTCCATAATATTACCTACCTTTTCACTAACGCATTCTTATACGATAATTAGTCTTATAAGGCATTGAGGCTGATGAATTGGACTTACTCATTCCAAAATCATCTAACCCTCTTCACTCCATTATAACACTTCCACTAGGAAAGAGTCAGAATATTTGTGCATTTTCTGCAAAAAGAAAAAGCCTTTTCAGGCTTCTCTTCTTATTGTTCGAAAGTTTGTTGAGCGATGAGTTTGTTATAGTTTTCTTCATCTTCTTGGTTATCACGGACAACCTTAGATACTGTAAATGATGATGAAATCAATCCTACACATCCCATGAGGTAGTAACCCTTAACCATCAAAGGCTCTTTAAGGGTATAGAGGCCTACCAACATCAAGATTACGAAGAAGGCAAATGATCCCCATGCCATCATGTTGAAAGATGTTGTGTTACGATACACTTTTTTCTTTACTTTGTTCATAAAGTTAGTCTCCTTTTATATACTAGGACTAGTATACCAACAATGTAAGCCTTTCACAACTCAAAGCATGAAAAGGTTTTCATCATCCCTTAACCTTCCAATTGTTCTGATAAATCACTCCACTCTTCCATCAGAGCTTCTTGAGAAACTGATAAGTCATCCAGCTCTTTCTGCAAGTCAGACAATTCCACCACTTCATTTGTTTCAAGCATGGCAGCAGAAATTTCCTCCAAGCGTTCCTCAATTGTCTCTAGCTCATTTTCAATTTGCTCAATGCGTCGACTTAGTTTACGCATCTCTTTTTGATTGGCTTTTTGAGCTTGATAATCACTAGCACCCGCTGAAGCCACTTGGACTTCCTCTGATACTTGATTTTCCTCTGCCTCAAGACGTGCTAACTCTTCAAGCTCCGCCTTCTTCTCAAGGTAGTAATCGTAGTCTCCAAGATAAATGGTTGCTCCATCCTCAGAAATTTCCATCACTTTGGTTGCCACTCGGTTGATAAAGTAACGGTCGTGGCTGACAAAAAGAAGCGTTCCATCAAAGTCAATGAGGGCATTTTCCAAGACTTCCTTACTATCAATGTCCAAGTGGTTGGTCGGCTCATCTAGGATGAGGAAATTGTTGTTTTCCATAGATAATTTAGCTAGGAGCAGGCGAGCCTTCTCACCACCCGAAAGCATGGAAACCGACTTTTTGACATCATCACCTGAGAAGAGAAAGGCCCCCAGACGGTTACGAATCTCAACTTCAGGAGTTGTCGCAAAATCATTCCACAACTCATCAAGAACTGTGTTTGACGGTGTCAAGGCAGATTGGGTTTGGTCATAGTACCCCACTTCAACATTGGCACCATAGGTTGACATTCCCTTGATAAAAGGTAATTTACCCACTACCGACTTGATAAAGGTTGTTTTCCCGATACCATTTGGACCAACGATGGCAATAGCATCCATCTTCTTAACATCCAGGGAAATAGGCTCTGAGAGAATCTCATCGTCATAACCAATAGCAGCATCCTTAACTGTCAAAACCACATTCCCAGAGACCTTATCCGCATGGAAAGTCATATTAGCTGACTTTTGACCTTCTGTTGGCTTATCCAGACGTTCCATTTTCTCTAGCTGTTTACGACGGGCTTGAGCACGCTTAGTTGTAGAGGCACGGACAATATTACGATTAACAAAGTCCTCCAACTTAGCAATTTCCTTTTGTTGCTTCTCGAAGTTCTTTGCTTCAGTGGCCAACTTTTCAGCCTTAAGCTCCATGAATTTTGA
Source organism: Streptococcus sp. HMSC064D12 (assembly GCF_001837205.1). Classification (NCBI taxonomy): domain Bacteria; kingdom Bacillati; phylum Bacillota; class Bacilli; order Lactobacillales; family Streptococcaceae; genus Streptococcus; species Streptococcus sp. HMSC064D12. The sequence continues at coordinate 18,544 of NZ_KV831713.1, read as the reverse complement.
ATAATTTCCGACATAACGATCTAAACTATGTTTGGTCAAATCTAGTGTTACTGTCGCCACCTTGTCCAAAAAATAACGGTCGTGACTGACAATGATTAGAGCTCCCTGATAATTGACCAAGTAATTTTCCAACCAGGCAATGGTCTCGATATCCAAGTGGTTGGTCGGTTCGTCCAGTACCAAGAGCTCAGGCTTCTCAAGCAGCATTTTCGCCAAAGCCAGGCGCGTGTTTTGCCCTCCAGAAAGATCGGAAATGGGCATCTTCCACATGCTTTCATCAAACTTAAAACCATTGAGAATAGCTCTGATATCAGATTCATAGGTAAAACCACCACGCTGTCTGAAATCCTCGGAAAGGCGATCGTAGTCAGTCATTAACTTGTCCAAGTCTGTCCCAGTCAACTCGGCCATCTTCAATTCCATGTCACGCAGACGCTTTTCGTCTGCACGTAAGTCTGCAAAGACATTTAACATTTCTGCATAGATGGTATTGCTAGACTCAAAGCGACTATCCTGAGCCAAGTAAGACAAATTCAAATCACGTTTTGTATTGATTTCACCACTCGTCGGCGCTTCCTCTCCAACCAAGATTTTCAATAAGGTTGATTTTCCAGCACCGTTACGGCCAACCAGGGCAATACGATCACGTTCATCTACCTGAATATTAATATTATCAAAGAGCACATCTCCTGAGAAAGAGCGCTCAATCTTGTTTCCTTGTAAAATAATCATAACGTTTCAATTATACCAAAAAAGCCAAGCTCCTGCTTAGGCTTTCTGACTTTCTTTCAAAATGCTTGCTACCTTAGTATTAATCAAGTCGATAGCAACAGTATTTGTGACACCTTCAGGAATCACCACATCTGCGTAGCGTTTCGTAGGTTCGATAAACTGGTGGTACATAGGTTTAACCACACTGATATATTGCTCAATGATACTATCCAAGCTACGGCCACGCTCTTCCATATCACGCTTGATACGACGGATAATACGAATGTCATCATCAGTATCTACAAAAAGCTTGATATCCATCAAATCACGCAAACGTTTATCCTCAAGTACCAAAATCCCTTCAACAATGAAGACATCCTGTGGTTCCTGACGATAAGTCTTTTCACTGCGAGTGTGTTGGGTGTAGTCATAAATCGGAATATCTACAGGACGCCCAGCAATCAGCTCATTGATATGTTCAATCATAAGATCTGTATCAAAGGCAAAAGGATGGTCGTAGTTCGTTGACACACGCTCTTCAAAAGTCAAATGTGACTGATCCTTATAATAAGAATCATGCTCAATCATGGCAATTTTCTCATCTGGAAAATTTGATAGAATGGCACGAGAAACACTGGTCTTACCGCCACCAGAGCCACCCGTAACCCCAATAATAATCGGTTTTTTAGGCATGGTAAATTCCTATCTAATATAGTCTTTCTTATCTATTCTACACTAAATCATGATATAATAAAAGCAAATCCATATAGAAAATGAGACTTTTATGTTTAAAAACTTTCCTGAACAATGGCAAGACCTCCTTAAAGAAAAAGGAATCACTACAGAGACTGCCATTCAAAAAGAACTCTTTGCACCAATCACTGAAGGAGACAATGTCCTAGGTATCAGTCCTACAGGAACAGGTAAAACCCTTGCCTACCTTCTTCCACTTCTTCTTTCACTCAAGCCAAAAAAAGCTCAACAACTGCTTATCCTAGCACCTAATTCTGAACTTGCTGGACAGATTTTTGATGTAACCAAACAATGGGCTGAGCCACTAGGACTCACTGCCCAACTCTTCCTTTCTGGCTCTAGTCAAAAACGACAAATTGAACGCCTGAAGAAAGGACCAGAAATTCTCATCGGAACCCCTGGCTGTGTTTTTGAGCTGATTAAACTCAAAAAAATCAAGATGATGAATGTCAACACCATCGTCCTCGATGAATTTGATGAGCTTCTCAGTGATAGCCAATACCACTTTGTGACAAAAATCAGCCACCATGTTCCTCGTGATCATCAAATGATCTATATTTCGGCAACCAACAAAATTGACGATCAAGTTCTTGTCGAAAATACTATCGTTTATGACTTATCTGATCAGGAATTAGATACTATTAAACATTATTATATCAGTGTTGATAAACGTAACCGTGTCGAACTTCTTCGTAAGTTCTCCAATATTCCTGATTTCCGTGGCCTTGTCTTTTTCAACAGTCTTTCTGACCTTGGGGCTACTGAAGAGCGCCTCCAATTTAACGGAGCTTCAGCAGTATCATTGGCTAGTGACATCAACGTCAAATTCCGTAAGGTTATCTTGGAAAAATTCAAGAACCATGAGATTTCACTCTTACTAGGTACTGACCTCTTGGCACGAGGCATCGATATTGAAAATCTGGAAGTGGTCATCAACTTCGATATTCCTCGAGACCGTGAAGCCTACACTCACCGTGCAGGTCGTACCGGCCGTATGGGAAATGAAGGTAGCGTCATTAGCTTGGTAACTCATCCAGAAGACCTCAAAAAACTTAAAAAATTCGCTAAAGTATCAGAACTGGTTCTTAAAAACCAAGAGCTTCACGAAAAATAAGCCATTACAAAAGCACTTCAGTTTACTCTGAAGTGCTTTTAACATATACAGATTAGGCTTTTTTACCAAAGTCCTCAATCATTTGTTCCATTTCCTCACGACTTGGAGTTGTCAACATATAAAGGAAGTCACCTTGCAACTCTGCAAAGGCTGCAGGCATGATTTTCTTAACTTTAAGTTGTTCACGATACTTATCAAAAAGTTCTTCTTCTGAGTAAGCATAGTGTGAGCTTGCACGACGTGAAGTAGCCAAACAGTAAAGTGGCTCAAACTGAGAAGCTGGGAATGGTTCGCCAGCAACGATATCCGCATAGCCCTTGTACAAATCAAACGAATGAGCATAGTTATAGACGTCGATTGTGAAACCACCTGCTGGACGGTTATTATATTCAATAGCAATATAATCGTCACCATCACGGAAGAACTCAATATGGAAGAAACGTTCCTTCATACCAAATTCTTTGACAATTGCCTCACCATACTTACGTAACTTAGGATCCATATCCTTAAGAACGTAGTAAGAATTATCCATCTTGTAAATCATCAAGTCAAGTGGAGTGTGGGCATAATCGAAAGTTGTTGAGAAAACAATATTACCATCATGGTCAATCAAACCATCGAAAGTACAGATTTCACTTGAAGTTACAAATTTTTCAAAGAAATAAACTGTTTCATGGTCCCACTCAGCCTTGAAATGATTGATATCATCTTCTGTTTCAAGTTTGAAGGTTGCAGCTGCACCAACCCCATTATCTGGCTTAGCAATCATTGGAAGACCGATTTCTTTCACAGCTTTATCCACATCTTCGTCAGTTTTAATGACAGCACCTGGCACAACTGGAACACCAGCTTTTTGGAAGAGTTTCTTCATTTCAGACTTGAATTTAGTCTTCTTAAGGTCTTCTGGCTTAGCACCAAAAACATTGAACTGTTCACGAAGAGCAGCATCCAATTCCAACCAGTATTCATTATGAGATTCGATACGATCGATTGGACCATGTTTGTAGAAAAGAAAGGCTACGGCACGCTTAACTTCATCCAAGTTTTCCAGATTATCTACACGGAAGTACTCTGTCAAAGCATCTTTCAAAGGTTGATCTAACTGTTCATAAGGCTCTTGACCAATACCAAGAACAGTGATTCCCTTATTAGCAAGTTCAACTGTAAACTGTTGGAAGTTTTGTGGATAGTATGGTGAAATAACAAGATAATTCATTAGTGATTCCTCTTTTATAGTTATTTAGATAGGATAGACAAAGAAATTATAGGTTCATATTGTCAAGGAAATAAGGCATTTGTTTACGCCACCATTCCCAATCGTGAGCGACATCATGGCCCCACTCAGAGAACCAGGCTGGAATATTCTTTTGTTCAAAGGCTTCCTTAAGTTTATAGTAAGAAGGAAGACCATCTTGTTCCCAAGCACCAAGACCTGTACATACGATGATTTCAGCTTGACGGTAGCGGTCGATAAACCAACCATCATTTTGGTTCCAGATATAATCTGATGGGGAATTTTGGTAAATAGCTTCATCCCCTCCAAACTCACCCACAAAGAAACGAGCATCGTAGACACCACTAAGAGCTACTACTTTATTGAAAACATCAGGATGTTGCAAGAAGAAATTAAGCGCATGGTAAGCACCCATTGAACATCCTGTTGTCATCATTGGATCAAACCAACCAGTTTTGTGTTTGATAAATGGAATAGCTTCTTCAATAACATAACGTTCATAAGCACGATGCATTTCAGCACGATCGTGTGGATTTTTCCAATCACAAAGCCAGCTTTCACTGTCCACACTTGACAGCGTAAAGAATTGTACGCGCCCTTCTTCGATAAAACGTGCACAAGCATCAATCATACCGAAGTCATAGTATTCGTTATGGCTACCACCTGATGAAGCAAAAACCACAACAGGGATACCAGCGTGCCCATAACGGTTAACATACATTTCACGATTAAGTTGACCACTCCAGTGGCTAAGATGTTCGATATTCATATTTATATACCTTTTCCTAAATTAAAATAATTTGCGTTAATATAGACTAGTCCCACTTTTCAGCGAAAAAGCGAAGACAGTCTGGTAAATTCTCAGCCCAAGCTTCTTCATTGTGTTCAGCACCAGACTGAATGTGAATCTTGATATTTTCCAAATCAACCCCACGAGCAATCAAATCATGGTAATAGCTCAATGAAGAGTCAATATAAGCCTGCTTAATGTTACCAGCCATCAAGGTCTTGTCAGTATCATCAGCTTCCTCAGTCCCTACATAAATGTAGACACGTTGATCTGCATCGAGCTTTTGACGCGACATGTAACGATCAAAGGCATCTTGATGCAACCAGTTAGCTGAAGAAAATACCCCAAGACAACCTATCTGCTCCTTATAATCAAGCCCCATAAACTGAGTGATATTACCACCAAGGGATGAACCAATCATAGCTGTATGCTGACGGTCTGAGAGGGTACGGTACTCCTTGTCAATAAAGGGTTTAACCACATCCATGACAAACTCCGCATACTCTACTCCCTTGCCTCCGAACTGAACACCAGGGATATTAGATTCTTGGTACTTCCACGCAGAATACTCATTCATACGGCCAGGACCATCATTATCGATGGCTACAACAATCATGCGCGAAATATCAGGATTACGCTTGATTGTTGGGATAATCTTCCAAGAATAGCCCGAAAATGACTCCTTACTATAAAGAACATTCTGACCATCATGGAAATACACGACAGGGTAAGAACGATCTGTATCCGTTTCATAGTTCTTAGGTAGAAGAACACGCACACGACGAAGTTTACCAGTGTATGGCACCTCTAATTCATGGGTCTTCATAACCAAGTAAAAATAAGATTTATTCATTGTCAGAAAACTCTCTATATTCGAAATTTAGTTCTATTATACCATATTTTAAAAGAAAAAGAGCCCCTATAATGGGGACTCTTTACACTTTTTTAATGATTGAATAGCTAAACTCTTAGTAGTTTGCGATATCAAATACTGTTGATTTCACACGAGTCATAGCTTCGATAGAGTATTTCACACCTTGAGTTCCGGCACCAGATCCTTTAACACCAAGGAATGGGAAGTTATCTGTACCACGTTGTGTTTTGTTGTTGATGTGAACTGTACCAACTTCGAGTTGTTCAGCAATTGCAAATGCACGTGGGTAGTCTTGAGTGAAGACTGCACCTTGAAGACCAAATTCAGATTCGTTAGAAATCTTGATTGCTTCTTCAACTGAAGATACACGGATGAATGGCAATACTGGACCAAATGGTTCTTCCCAAGCAAGACGCATGTCAGTTGTTACATGGTCAAAGACAGCTGGGTAGATAAGGTTACCTTCACGTTTCAATTCAGTTTTAGCAGTAGCACCTTGTTCAACGGCATCATCAATCAAACCTTGAACGAAGTCAGCTGCTTTTGTATCGATAAGTGGTGTAACGCTTGCGCTTTCTTCAGGCATACCAACAGTGATATTACCTACCAAAGCAGTTACTTTTTCTACCAATTCATCTGCAACACTATCCATTACAAGAACACGTTTGATAGCTGTACAACGTTGACCTGAATAGTCAAAGGCACCAGCAACAATGTTTTTAGCAGTCAAGTCAAGATCAGCATCTTCAAGAACGATAGCGGCATCTTTACCACCAAGTTCAAGCATGATTGGACGCATAGCTGCCAAACGACCGATGTTTTCACCGACTGGTGTTGAACCCGTGAAGTTGATGAAATCAACAGCTTTGTGTTCAACGATGTAGTCACCGATAACAGAACCACGACCAGTGATAGAGTTCAAGACACCTGCAGGGATACCAGCTTCAACAAATGCTTCAACCAAAAGAAGACCTGAGATAGAACCTTGTGTTGGTGGTTTGAAGGCAACAACGTCACCAGCAATCAAGGCAGGAGCAATTTTAGAACCAGCCAAGTTTACTGGGTAGTTAAATGGAGAGATAGCAAGGACAAGACCTACTGGTTCGCGACGAACAACAGCGATTTTTTTCTTGCTACCAGCGTCAAATGCACCACCTTCAAGTACTTCACCTTCCAAACGCAAACCTTCTTCAGCTGCATAGTGGATGATTTCAGCAGTACGAACAACTTCACCGATTGCAGATTTCAAACCTTTAGAGATTTCTTTAGAAAGAACTTGACCGATTTTTTCTGCATCACGTTCCAAGATATCTGCTGCTTTATGAAGGTAAGCTGCACGTTCAGCATATGAAAGCGCGCGCCATGCTGGAAGTGCTGCTTTAGCTGCTGCGTAGACTTCGTCTACTTCAGCTTGGCTCATCGCTGGAACTGATCCAAGTTCCTCACCGTTTGCAGGTGCGTAGATAGTAATTTCGTTTTCAGATGTTTTCCACTCACCATTGACATAGTTTTTGTATTGTTTAGCCAAGATAGTAACTCCTTTTATCTATTATAAGACCTATTTTATCATTTTTTTAGAAATAATCCAAGATTTAAACGAGAATTATTCAGAAAATTTTGACAAAAAATAGTTTAAATTATTAACCTAGGTTAGCCGTATTCTACTCCTAACCAATGAATGAGTCAATTATTTTGTCTCTGTTTAGTTATAAAAAAAGTGAAAGCCTAGGCCTCCACTTTTTATGATTAGTCTACGTTAACGTATTCTTTTGAAAGTTCAAGAACTTCTTCCATTGTTGAACATTCAGTAAGCGCACGGTTAGCGTATTCTTCCATTTTAGCTGTGTCAAGTTTCTTCATCAAGCTACGTGTACGAAGAACAGATGTCGCTGACATTGAGAACTCATCCAAGCCCATTCCGACAAGAAGTGGAACAGCAGTTTGGTCACCGGCCATTTCACCACACATACCAGCCCATTTACCTTCAGCGTGAGCCGCTTTGATAACATTGTTGATCAAACGAAGGATTGATGGGTTATATGGTTGGTAAAGGTATGATACTTGTTCGTTCATACGGTCAGCAGCCATAGTGTATTGGATAAGGTCGTTTGTACCAATTGAGAAGAAATCAACTTCTTTAGCAAATTGGTCAGCAAGCATAGCTGCAGCAGGGATTTCAATCATGATACCTACTTCGATATCGTCTGCAACGGCAACACCTTCAGCAACCAATTTAGCTTTTTCTTCTTCAAGAATACCTTTAGCAGTACGGAACTCATTCAACAAAGCAACCATTGGGAACATGATACGCAATTTACCGTGAACAGATGCACGAAGCAAGGCACGCAATTGTGTACGGAACATTTGGTTACCAGTTTCAGAGATAGAAATACGCAAAGCACGGTAACCCAAGAATGGGTTCATTTCTTTAGGAAGATCGAAGTAAGGGAGTTCTTTATCCCCACCGATATCCATTGTACGAACGACAACAGGTTTACCGTTCATACCTTCAAGAACTGCTTTGTATGCTTCATATTGGTCATCTTCAGTTGGGAAGTCTTGAGAATCCATATACAAGAATTCCGTACGATAAAGACCAACTGCTTCTGCACCGTTATCATTTACACCTTCAACGTCTTTAGGTGTACCAATGTTAGCAGCCAATTCGAAATGTTTTCCATCAGCAGTAACTGTTTGAGCATCTTTAAGGAGAGCCCATTCAGCTTTTTGTTTAGCGTAAGCTTCACCAGCTGCTTTAAACTCAGCAATTTGCTCTTCAGTTGGGTTGATAACAACTTCACCAGTAATACCTGAAACTGCCAAGATGTCACCATCTTTTACAAGTTCTGTGATGTTATTTGTACCAAGAACAGCTGCGATTTCAAGTGTACGAGCCATGATTGCAGAGTGACTAGTACGTCCACCGATATTAGTAACAAAAGCTTTTACGTACTTTTTGTTCAACTGAGCTGTATCAGATGGTGTCAAGTCATGAGCAACAACGATTGATTCTTCGTTGATTGTTGCTGGGTTAGGCAATTTCTTACCAAGCAAGTTAGCAAGCACACGTTTTGTAACGTCACGAATATCCGCTGCACGTTCTTGCATGTATGGATTGTCTTCCATACCTTCAAAAATAGCGATAAACATGTCTGTTACTTCTGTCAAAGCAGCTTCAGCATTAACTTGTTTAGCACGGATAGTTTCTTTAATTTGACCAGTCATTTCTGGGTCAGCAAGAACCATCAAGTGAGCATCAAAAACGGCTGCCGCTTCTTCACCAAGGCTTTCAACTGCTTTTTCACGGATAACAGAAAGCTCGTCTTGTGACGCCGCTAGAGCAGCATCTAGACGAGCCTCTTCTGCACTTGTATCTTCAACTGTTACAGTTTCAAATGACAAGTCCGGTTGAACAAGCAGATATGCCTTAGCAACTGCAACACCATCAGATGCTGCGATTCCTTTAAGCATTTCTGTCATATTCTTATGCCAATCCTTCTTTTGTCATTGTTTCTGCGATTGCTGCGATTGCGTCATCAGCATCAGCACCTTCTGCAGAGATAGTTACGTCAGCACCTTGACCAACACCAAGGCTCATAACACCCATGATAGATTTAAGGTTAACTGCTTTACCTTTGTAGTCAAGAGTGATATCTGAAGCAAATTTGCTAGCTGTTTGAACAAGCAAAGTAGCTGGACGTGCGTGGATACCTGTTTCTGCAACAATGTGGAAATCTTTAGAAGCCATAATGGATTCTCCTTCTTCATTTGGAATATTTGAGTTATCAATGATAACCCTTACAATTTAGAATTATAACATAGCTAATTGAGATTATCAAGGTTAAAACGTACTTTCTACAAGTTTTTCGAAAGCTTGTCTCTCATTTTACTGGTCATTTTCATTTTTCAAAACATAAGCAAATACTAGTCTCTAGTTATTTACAACATTTTCAGAAAATTTCTTTCATGGTGTTTTCAATCGTTAATTTTCATTTTCGAGCAAAAACAATCACATAATTGAAAGAATTTGATTGCTAAAGGCACTCGTTGAATAAGCTTGTTTCCCAAATGCTAAGTCAGCTGTAAAGATATCAGCTTTAAATGTCTTCTCAATAGCACTTGTAATCAGTTGAGCTGCCTCAGTCCAACCAATATAATCTAGAAGCATGCAGCCAGATAATAAAACTGAGCAAGGATTAGCCTTATCTTGATCTGCAATATCCGGAGCTGTTCCATGTGTTGCTTCAAAAATAGCATGGCCTGTTTGATAGTTAATGTTGGCTCCAGGGGAGATGCCGATACCACCAACTTGTGCAGCCAAGGCATCACTGGCATAATCACCATTCAAGTTGGTTAAGGCAACAACATCAAATTTTTCTGGATTTAAAAGAATCTGTTGGAGAAAGTTATCAGCGATTATATCATTAATCTCTAAACGACCAGCCAGCAATTCTTCTTTATAGTCTTCCTGAGCTACTTCATAACCCCATTTACGGAAGCCACCTTCTGTGAATTTTTGAATATTCCCTTTATGAACCAATGTCACTTTCTTTAGATTGTTCTTGAGAGCATAGTCGATAGCAGAGCGAATGAGACGTTTACTTCCTTCTATTGAAATTGGCTTGATTCCGATACTACTTGATTCTGGGAAGCGAATTTTACTAACATTCATTTCTGTCTGGAGAAACTCAATCACGCGCTTGACATCTGCTGTTCCCGCTTCCCATTCAATCCCCGCATAAATATCTTCGGTATTTTCACGGAAAATAGTAATATTCGTTTTTTCTGGTTCCTTAAGTGGGCTTGCTACTCCGTCAAAGTAACGAACAGGTCTAACACAAGCGTAGAGATCAAGTTCTTGACGTAATGCTACATTTAATGAACGGATACCACCACCTACTGGCGTCTCAAGCGGTCCCTTAATAGCTACTAAACTTTCTCGAATAGCTTCCAAAGTTTCTTTCGGCAACCATTCACCTGTTTTGTCATAAGCCTTCTTACCGGCTAGAAGCTCTTGCCATTCAATATGACGCTTTCCTTCATAGGCTACTTCTACTGCTTTATCAAAAATTGCTTGGGCATTCTTCCAGATATCATGTCCAACACCATCGCCTTCAATAAAAGGGATAATTGGACGATCAGAAACTTGAAGCTGTCCATTTTTCATTACGATTTTTTCTGCCATATAGCTTTCCTCCCTAGCGTTTTTCTAAAGGAATATACGTCATATTTTCTTGTCCGATGTACTGTGAGCGTGGACGAATCAATTTGTTATTTTTTTGTTGCTCTTGAATATGAGCAATCCAGCCGGCAACACGACTCATAGCAAAGATAAGTGTGAAGATATCGCTGTCAATTCCTAGAGTATGGTATACGGTAGCTGAATAAAAGTCCACATTGGGAATCAATCCCTTCTTTTCTTTCATGAATTCTTCAATTTCTTGAGACATGTTAAAGAATTCTTCATTGTCGGTACCTTCTGTCAACTTTTTGGCCATATCTCTTAAGAAAATTTCACGAGGATCCTGTTTCTTGTATACACGGTGTCCAAATCCCATGATTTTCTCTTTTGAGTCAAGTTTTTCCTGCAAGTAAGCATTAACATCTCCAGATTCACGAATTTCTTTAAGCATATCAAAGACGCGTTCATTAGCTCCACCATGCAAGGGACCTTTTAGGGCTCCAATAGCTGTTGTGACACAAGAATAGATATCTGTCAGAGTCGAGGCACAAACACGCGCCGCAAAAGTTGAGGCATTCAACTCATGATCAGCATGAAGAATTAAAGCCTTATTCATAGCTTCAATTTCAATTTCAGAAGGTTCAACACCATTCAGCATGTAGAGAAAATTAGCCGCAAAACCTAGATCTTCTCTTGGTTTGAGGGGCATTTTACCAGTACGTAAGCGTGCAAAAGTCGTAATAATTGTAGGCAATTTAGCCATCAATTCAATACTTTGCTGATAAATTGCCTCCATGGATCTTTCCTCGGCATCCACATTATAAACCCCAAGAAGGGAGACTGTTGAACGTAAAACACTCATTGGGTGCAAATGTGGACGAGACTGGATAAGAATGCATTGCTCTACAGCATCAGAAATATCATAGTTCTTACGCAACTCAGCTTCAAAATACTTAAGTTCCATTTGCGTAGGAAGATGACCATTCCACAAGAGATAAATCACTTCCTCAAAAGACGCTTTATTATCCATAAACTCGGAAATATCATATCCCGAATACGATAAATGATCATCGATAATAGATGAAATCCTAGTATTACAGGCAATCATATCCTTAAGTCCATTAATTTCAACTGTTGTCATATTAGGCTCCCTTCAATTTTTTTCTTACAACCATTGGCAAGATTCCACCATTTTTATAGTAGCGAATATCAGCATCTGCATCGAAGCGTACCAAGGCTTTAAAGGTTTTGGTTTGTTCAGGTGTTGAAGCTGTAACAGTGATAACATCATGGACACCTGGATTTTCTGAAAGGTCAAAGCTAAACGTCTCATGTCCTGTCAATCCAAGACTTTCAGCATTTTCTCCTTCCATAAATTGGACTGGTAAAATCCCCATCATAACGAGATTTGAACGGTGAATACGCTCAAAACTCTCAGCAAGCACTACTTTTACACCAAGAAGATTAGCACCTTTAGCCGCCCAGTCACGACTTGAACCCATACCATAATCCTTACCGGCAATTACAAGCGTATCTTGATTAGCTTCTTTATATTTCATAGCAGCATCATATATAGGTAGAATGTCACCATCATATTTAGTATATCCACCAATTTTTCCATCTGCTAACTCATTCTTGATACGAATATTAGCAAAGGTTCCTCGCATCATGACTTCGTGATTTCCACGACGGCTACCATAAGAATTGAATTCTTGATAATCAACACCATTCTCAGTCAAATAACGAGCTGCTGGACTATTTCTGGCAATATTACCCGCTGGAGAAATATGGTCTGTTGTTACCGTATCTCCGAATTTAGCCAAAACCTTCAAATCTTTCAATGGTTTAATGCTCAAATCATCTCCTAAAGCATCAAAGTAAGGTGGGTTTTGAATATAGGTAGAGTTTTGATTCCATTTATAATTTTGACTTTGTTCAGTAGGAATGGCATTCCACTTCTCACTATCAGAAAAGACACTAGCATATTCATCTTGGAAGAGTTTACGGGTGACGTATTTATCAACATAAGTCTCAATTTCTTCACGAGATGGCATAACATCCTCTAAATAAACAGCTTGACCATTGTCGTCAAAACCTAAAGGTTCAGTTGTCAAATCAATATTCGTGTTACCAGCTAAGGCATAAGCAACAACCAATGGTGGGCTAGCCAAGAAATTCGCTTTAACAAGTGGATTAATACGCCCTTCAAAATTACGATTTCCTGACAAAACAGCACTCGCTAATAAATCAGTGTCTACAATAGCCTTAGCCACCTCAGGACGTAAGTCTCCTGAGTTCCCAATACAGGTTGTGCAACCGTAACCTACCAAGTTAAAGCCAAGCTTATCTAGATAGGTTTGCAAGCCTGAAGCTTTGAGATAACCAGTAACAACCTTAGAACCTGGTGCCAAAGATGTCTTCACTGTTGGAGATACTTTTAATCCTTTCTCAACCGCTTTTTTAGCTAAAAGACCGGCTGCCATAAGAACGTAAGGATTTGAAGTATTGGTACATGATGTGATAGCTGCAATGGCCACATGACCTGTTTGAATTGTTTCTGAATGATCCTCAAAGTCAACGTTTGCAGTTTTTGCTAGCTCTTCCTTATCCAAACCAAAACCACGGACACCTGCTTCTCGTACCACTGCATCTTGAAATTCTTGCTTAGCATCTGATAAGAGAATCAAATCCTGTGGACGTTTAGGACCTGAGATAGAAGGTTTAATGGATGACAAATCAATTTCAACAATCTTAGTATACTTGGCTTCTTTACTTGGATCATAGAAAAGATGATTGGCTTTTGTATAGGCTTCAGTGACTTGGATGTGTTCCTCATCACGGTTAGTTAAACGCATGTAGTTAAGAGTCTCGTCATCAATAGGAAAATAACCACAGGTCGCTCCATATTCTGGTGCCATATTAGCGACTGTAGCACGGTCAGCTAGAGACAAACTCTTCAAGCCAGGTCCAAAGTACTCAACAAATTTACCAACCACATTTTCAGAACGAAGTACCTGAGTAATCTTGAGAGCCAAATCTGTTGCTGTAGCAATTTTAGGCAACTCTCCCGTCAGATGTACACCAATGACCTCTGGAATTGGGAAATAAGATGCTTCACCGAGCATAGCTGCTTCAGCTTCAATACCGCCAACACCCCAACCAAGAACGCCAATACCATTAATCATAGTTGTGTGACTATCTGTACCAAACATAGAATCGGGATATAGTAATCCATCTTTTTCAATAATGACATCGCTCAAAAATTCAATATTAACCTGGTGAATAATCCCTGTTGCTGGTGGAACCGCACGGTAATTTTCAAAAGACTGTTCGGCCCACTTAAGAAATTCATAGCGCTCGTTATTACGTTTAAACTCTAGATTGATATTGTCTTCAAGAGCAGTATCACATCCGTATGAATCAACTTGGACAGAGTGGTCAATGACCAAATCTACTGGAATCTCGGGATTAATAAATTCTGCTTTACCACCATTAGCCACTATAGCATCACGCATTGAAGCTAAATCAACAACAACAGGAACTCCTGTAAAATCTTGTAAGATAACACGACTTGGTTTAAAAGGCACTTCAGAAATTGTTGGAAAATTCGGAAATTTCATCAGATCAGAAATGTGAGATTCCTTAACATCGAGGCCATCTTTTTTTCGGAGGAGACTTTCAAGTAGTATTCGAATGGTATAAGGGAGTTCTCCGACCTTAACATCATGAGATTTTGCTGCTTTTTCGAGATCATAGAAAGAGAATGTCTTACCATTTACAGTTAGATTTGAACAGTATTCTTGCATACTTGAACCTCCATTAGTTAAAAATTTTCTTTATTCTACACTGTTTTTTTTGAAAAAACAAATAGAATTGGCATTTTGATGTTATATTATATAACATGCATAGTTAGATATTTCTTTTTTCGTCATTTCCATATACAAATCCTATTTAATTTAGGAAACTTAAAAAAGCCTTTAAAACACAAGATATAGGGTTGTGTTTCAATACTAAACACAAAATATTGTATTTCCTTGAGATATTTAGCTTGATTTTTCCCAATATTTTGGGTATTCTATTAGAGTCGAAAAAGTGGCTCTTGGCCACTTAAAATCTTTTTATAAAGGAGTATTTGCAATGGCAAAGATTACATTGTTTTCTAAAAACAACTGCATGCAGTGCAAAATGACTAAAAAATTCTTGGAAAAGGAAGGTGCTGATTTCGAAGAAATCAACATTGATGAACAGCCAGAAAAAATCGATTACGTTAAAAGCCTCGGTTTCACTGCTGCTCCAGTTATTGAAGCCGGCGATATCGTCTTTTCAGGTTTTCAACCTACTAAACTTAAAGAAATCCTTTAATTATCAAGTTTTTATATAGAAAGGAACTTGTTTGCTTAGATTAATGTTTTAACCTTAATCTACTATTAAACTGAGCTTGGTATCTGTATTATGTCTTTAAAAAATCTTGGCGATGTTTCATACTTCCGCCTCAACAACGAAATTAACCGTCCTGTTAACGGTCAAATTCCTTTACATAAGGATAAAGAAGCGCTTCGTGCCTTCTTCCTTGAAAACGTTAAGCCAAATTCAATGGCATTCAACAGCATCACAGATAAAATTAATTATTTGATTGAGAACGATTATATTGAGTCTGAATTCATCGGTAAATACGAACCTGCTTTCATTGAAAAATTGTCTGCAGAAATTCATTCTCAAAAATTCCGCTTCCAATCTTTCATGGCAGCCTACAAGTTCTACCAACAATATGCTCTCAAAACAAACGATGGCGAGTCTTACCTCGAAAGTATTGAAGATCGCGTTCTTTTCAACGCCCTTTACTTTGCTGATGGTGATGAAAACCTAGCTAGTGACCTTGCCAACGAAATGATTCACCAACGTTACCAACCTGCTACTCCTTCATTTCTAAATGCTGGACGTAGCCGTCGTGGTGAGCTCGTGTCATGTTTCCTTATTCAAGTAACGGATGACATGAATTCTATCGGACGTTCTATCAACTCTGCCCTCCAGTTATCACGTATTGGTGGTGGGGTAGGTATTAGCTTGTCTAACCTTCGTGAAGCAGGTGCTCCTATCAAAGGATATGCTGGGGCAGCCTCTGGTGTCGTACCAGTTATGAAGCTCTTCGAAGATAGCTTTTCTTACTCAAACCAACTTGGCCAACGTCAAGGTGCTGGTGTTGTTTATTTGGATGTTTTCCACCCAGATATTCTTGCCTTCCTTTCTACTAAGAAAGAGAATGCTGATGAGAAGGTGCGTGTTAAGACACTATCACTTGGTGTTACAGTTCCAGATAAATTCTACGAGTTGGCACGTAATAATGAAGATATGTACCTCTTCAGTCCTTACTCAGTCGAAAAAGAGTACGGTAAACCATATAACTACATTGATATTACAGCTATGTACGATGAGTTGGTTGCCAATCCAAATATCACAAAAACCAAGATTAATGCCCGTGAGCTAGAAACTGAAATTTCTAAACTCCAACAAGAATCAGGTTATCCATATATCGTCAATGTTGATACAGCCAATCGACACAATCCAATCGATGGTAAGATTATCATGTCCAACCTCTGTTCTGAAATTCTTCAAGTTCAAACACCAAGTGAACTTAACGATGCACAAGAGTTTGTTAAACTCGGTACAGACATTTCATGTAACCTTGGATCAACTAATATCCTTAACATGATGACTTCACCTGACTTTGGTCGTTCGATTAGAGCAATGACACGTGCGCTTACCTTTGTTACAGATAGCTCAAGTATTGATGCTGTACCATCTATCAAAAATGGTAACCAACAAGCTCATACCTTTGGTTTGGGAGCTATGGGGCTTCACTCTTACCTCGCTAAACACCATATCGAGTATGGTAGCCCTGAATCTGTTGAATTCACTAATATCTACTTCATGCTTATGAACTACTGGACTTTAGTTGAATCTAACAACATTGCCCGTGAACGTCAAGAAACCTTTGTCGGTTTTGAAAAATCAAAATATGCTGATGGTTCTTACTTTGACAAATACGTTACAGGCCAATACGTTCCTAAATCTGACCGTATCAAAGAACTTTTCGATGGCCACTTCATCCCACAAGCTAAAGATTGGGAAGAACTCCGTGAACTCGTTAAGAAAGATGGACTCTACCATCAAAACCGTTTGGCTGTTGCGCCAAATGGCTCAATCTCTTACATTAACGACTGTTCGGCTTCTATCCATCCAATCACACAACGTATTGAAGAACGTCAAGAAAAGAAAATCGGAAAAATCTACTATCCAGCCAACGGTCTTTCAACAGACACAATTCCTTTCTACACTTCAGCCTACGACATGGACATGCGTAAAGTTATCGACGTTTATGCCGCTGCGACTGAACACGTTGATCAAGGTTTGTCATTAACCCTATTCTTGCGTAGTGAGTTACCAAAAGAAATTTACGAATGGAAAACAGAAAATAAACAAACGACTCGTGACCTTTCTATCCTTCGTAACTACGCCTTTAACAAGGGAATTAAATCAATCTACTACATCCGTACTTATACAGATGACGGTGAAGAGGTTGGTTCTAACCAATGTGAAAGCTGTGTCATCTAAGATAGTGATTTAACGATAACAACCTCACTACTCTTATTTACAAAATGCATTAAAAGGTCGGTTCGCCGACTTTTTTAATAGATCAACTCAAAAAACTATATCATGATTTTGAATTATGATAAAATAGTAACGATATCAATAAAGAAAGAGGTTTCTAATGGAAACTTACTACAAAGCCATTAACTGGAATGAAATCGAAGATGCGATTGATAAATCTACCTGGGAAAAATTGACCGAACAATTTTGGCTAGATACACGTATCCCACTTTCAAATGACCTTGATGACTGGCGTAAACTTTCAGCTGAAGAAAAGGATTTGGTTGGAAAAGTTTTCGGTGGTTTAACCTTGCTAGATACCATGCAATCTCAAACTGGTGTTGAAGCCATTCGTGCAGACGTCCGTACACCTCATGAAGAAGCTGTATTGAACAACATTCAGTTCATGGAATCTGTTCACGCCAAATCTTACTCTTCAATCTTCTCAACTTTGAATACTAAATCTGAAATTGAAGAAATTTTCGAGTGGACTAACAGTAACGAATACCTACAAACCAAGGCGAAAATCATTAACGATATCTATGAAAATGGAACGCCTCTTCAGAAAAAGGTTGCTTCAACATATCTTGAAACTTTCCTTTTCTACTCAGGGTTCTTCACTCCACTCTATTATCTTGGTAATAACAAGCTGGCTAACGTCGCTGAAATCATCAAGCTCATTATCCGTGACGAATCTGTTCACGGAACTTATATTGGCTATAAATTCCAACTAGGGTTCAACGAATTGCCTGAAGAAGAGCAAGAAAGTTTCCGTGAATGGATGTATGATCTTCTCTACCAATTGTATGAAAATGAAGAGCTCTACACTAAATCTCTTTATGATGGTGTTGGATGGACTGAGGAAGTTATGACTTTCCTACGTTATAACGCCAACAAGGCTCTCATGAACTTGGGACAAGATCCACTCTTCCCAGACAGTGCAAACGATGTTAACCCAATCGTTATGAATGGTATTTCTACAGGTACATCAAACCACGACTTCTTCTCTCAAGTTGGTAATGGTTACCTTCTAGGTACCGTTGAAGCCATGCAAGATGATGATTATAACTACGGACTATAATAAAAAACTAACTGAGCTAGTTTTTTTATTGTCTTCAATACTATATTCGAAAAACAAATAGAAAAAGAGTTCAATTTGAACTCTTTTGGCTCTATAATTTCTGTAGCGGGTAAAACCACTGTGGAGATTATAGAGCTTTTTGAATGCAGACAAAAAG
>NZ_KV831712.1:0-463 GCF_001837205.1 Streptococcus sp. HMSC064D12 | reverse complement strand
GTATGATATTTCTTCAGGACTTTTAAGAAAGTGGATTAGGATGTATAATGCCAATATAGAACTTAAGGATTACAATCCAAAACAGGGGGTCTATATGGCAAAAGCAAGACGTAAAACTACTATTGATGAGCGTAAAGAGATTGTCAATTATTGTATTGAACACAATCGCAATTATAAGGAAACGGCGTCACTTTATGATGTTTCTTATAGCCAAGTGTATTCGTGGGTGAAAAAGTATGATAGTGATGGTGAAGAAGGTTTAGTTGACAAAAGGGGTCATCACAAACTAGATGATGAGGTTGATGAATTAGAACGTTTACGAAGAGAAAATGTGCGCTTAAAACGTCAGTTAGAAGAAAAGGATATGGCTGTTGAACTCTTAAAAAAAGTGAAAGAATTCGGAAGGATGTGAGGCTAGGGAAACAGCGCCACGAATCAAAATACTTAGCGATTGAAGACTTCA
>NZ_KV831711.1:0-315 GCF_001837205.1 Streptococcus sp. HMSC064D12 | reverse complement strand
TCAATAGATGAAGCCTCACCACTAATACATTTTTCTACAAGTTCCATTTTAAATTCTTTTGAATAGGAACTGTTTTTTGTTTTCTTTGTGAATCCTAAAATCCCATATTTTTTATAGATGGCGGCCCAATCTTGAATCGTCCTTGTGGAAATATGGAGACAGTTACATATTTCAGATCTGGAACGATTTCCATTAATATAATCGAGACAAGCTTGTTCTTTCTCGTATGGGGTGAATCTTTCTCTTCTAGACATAAAAATACCTCTTAAGTAGATTTTAGGTATTTACCTTGTCTACTTAAGAGGTATCATATCA
>NZ_KV831710.1:0-298 GCF_001837205.1 Streptococcus sp. HMSC064D12 | reverse complement strand
GTCTTCGCTTACAATGCTCAAGTAGCTTGTGATAAACACGGCTGGGCCTTAGCTTATACGGTTGAAGCAGGAAACATCCATGATAGTCAGGCTTTCTCTGCTCTTTTTGTCAAACTAGAACCATTCTCACCTGAATTCATTATTGCGGATTCAGGCTATAAAACACCTAGTATTGCCAAGTTTCTTCTAGAAAAAGGGATTACACCAGTTTTCCCTTACACTAGACCAAGAGGTAAGAAAGATTTTTTACGTCCAAAAGACTTTGTCTATGACGAGCATTTTGATTGTTATCTTTGTC
>NZ_KV831709.1:0-35162 GCF_001837205.1 Streptococcus sp. HMSC064D12 | reverse complement strand
TATAACTTCTGAGGACTTTGTCTTCAATCTGAGACTTAGAGCTTAGCTCTGAGTCTTTTTTATACATTACACTACTAGAATTAAGGAAGTCACTTTTTTCATACTATAAACACGAAACCACCTATAGATTAAACTATAGGTGGTAGTTTTATGATTCAATTATAGAGCGCTAACTTGTGAATGATGCTTAAATAAGGAATGAGTCGCTTCGTGAATATGACGAGCAGTTTCTGCATTATTCATGGTGTAGAGGTGAACGCCTGCAACATCTTGAGTAACAAGGTCGACAATCTGGTCAATCGCATAAGCAAGACCTGCCGCTCTAAGTGACTCAGGATCATGCTCATACTTATCCAAAATGGCACGGAACTTACGTGGCAAATGGATATTCTCACAAGTCTTAAGCAAACGTAGAGCTTGGTTACGATTCAAAATTGGCATAATACCCGCATGAATTGGTACATCAATTCCAGCCAAGGTACATTTATCTTGAAAATCATAGAAACGTTCATTGTCAAAGAAGAGTTGGGTTAAAAGACCAGAACAACCTGCATCAACCTTTTTCTTAAGGTTTTGGATATCAGAGATTTGATTTGGCGAATCTGGATGCCCTTCAGGATAGCAGGCACCGATGATATCAAATTGAGGAGCTTCTTCCTTGATAAATTCAATCAAATCAGTGGCATATTTAAAGTCTTTAAGAGGTTCCACACCAGGAATGATATCGCCACGTAGGGCTAAGATACGGTGTACACCAACGGCATCCAAGTCACGTAAGGTATCAGCAACCTTTTCTTTACTCAAATAGATAGCTGGAAGGTGGGCAATCGTTGGGATAGCTAGGTCATTTTGAATATGATCTGCCAAAGGAACCGTCGTCTCTTTGATATTATATTTGTTATTACTAGCTGTCACACTGATAAAGTGTGGAGCCAATCCTTGCATATCCTCAAGAGCACGTAGGATTTTTTCATTACCTACTGCTGGGTTAGGTGGAAAGACTTCAAAAGAGAGTGATGGTGTTTGGCTTGTCATATTTTATACCTTCTTCTTTTTAGATTTTTGTTAAGACGAAAGCTGTTTTAAGTGCCTACTGACTTCATGAGTTCAGTTAAACACTTGTTAATCATAGCCTGCTTGCAAAAATCTTTAGAACATTATTCGCTATTGAAAACCTTCTACACTTAAGGAAGAAGGTCTTCAACATATGATAACTTCTGCTTACAAGTTTTCGCGAGCTGCTTTTGCAGCTTCTACAAGCTTGATCAAGCTTTCTTTAGTTTCTTTGATTCCGCGAGTCTTCAAACCACAGTCAGGGTTGATCCATACTTTACCGCTTGGTACTTTAGCCAAGATTGCTTCGATAGTGTGGTCAATTTCACCGTCTTGTGGGACACGTGGTGAGTGGATATCGTAAACCCCAGGTCCAACTTCTGTTTGGAAGTTTTGAGCTTTAAGTTCATCCAAGATTTCAAGATTTGAACGACTAGCTTCAAATGAGATAACGTCAGCATCCAAGTTGTCGATAGCTGGAATGATATCTGTAAATTCTGAGTAACACATGTGAGTGTGGATTTGTGTGTCTGGTGCTACTGTTGAGTGTACCAAACGGAAGGCTGGAATTGCCCAGTCAAGGTAATCCTCATACCAGTCACTACGACGGAGTGGCAATTTTTCGCGAAGAGCAGCTTCGTCAATTTGGATAATTTTCACGCCTGCAGCTTCAAGGTCAAGGACTTCATCTTTGATTGCAAGAGCAATTTGAAGAGTTGAATCCTTAATAGAGATGTCTTCACGTGGGAATGACCAGTTAAGGATAGTAACAGGTCCAGTCAACATACCTTTAACAGGTTTGTCAGTACGGCTTTGTGCGTAGCTAGACCATTTCACAGTTATTGGGTTAAGACGAGTGACATCACCCCAGATGATTGGTGGTTTAACCCCACGCATACCATATGATTGTACCCAACCATTTTTAGAGAAGAGGTAGCCTGACAAGTTTTGACCGAAGTACTCAACCATGTCGTTACGTTCGAATTCACCGTGTACAAGCACGTCAAATCCAACTTCTTCTTGCCATTTAATCCATTCATCAGTGATTTCAGCAAGGAAAGCATCGTATTCTTCTTGTGACAATTCATTCTTACGGAAAGCCAAACGTTTAGCACGAACTTCCTTAGTTTGAGGGAATGAACCGATAGTTGTTGTTGGAAGCAATGGAAGTTTGAAAGCATCTTTTTGAATCGCTTCACGTTCTGCAAATGCTGGCAAACGAGTGTAATCAGCTTCAGTCAAGCCTGCAATACGGGCACGAAGTTCAGCATTTTCACCAACACGCTCAGTCGCAAAGAGTTCTTTGTTTGCAGCAAGGGCTTCTGCACCTTGACCATTGCGGATAGCATCCAAATCACGCAATTCGTCCAATTTTTCAACCGCAAAAGCAAAGTGGTTCAAGATAGCTGGTTCAAATTCTTCGTTAGCAGTTGTAAATGGTACATGAAGAAGTGAGCAAGATGTTGTCAAAACAACATTTTCAGCTGGCACTTGTTCAAGAATTTCAAGACTCTTCTCGTATTTGTTACGCCAGATGTTTTTACCATTGACAATTCCGGCATAAAGAGTCTTATCAGCTGGGAAACCACCTTTAACCAATTCAAGTGTTTTCTTACCTTCAACAAAGTCAAGACCAATACCATCAACTGGCAAGTTCACAAGATCATTGTAGACATCACGAACATCACCAAAGTAAGTTTGGATCAAGACTTCAAGACCTTTTTTATCAGCCAAGAGTTTGTTGTAGATATTCAAGAAGAGAGCTTTTTCTTCAGCTGTCAAATCTTTAACAAGGGCTGGCTCATCGAGTTGAATACGAGTCGCACCAAGCTCAGCCAATTTTGCGAAGACTTCTTGGTAAGCTGCCACAAAGCTGTCTACAAAGTCTTCTGCTTTCACACCATCTTCAAAGTCAGATAATTGAAGGAATGTGAATGGTCCAACGACAACTGGACGTGTGTTAAGCCCCAATTCTTTAGCTTCTTGGTACTCATCAAAAATCTTGTGACCAGCAAGTTTAACTTCTGTTGTTTTTTCAAATTTAGGAACGATGTAATGGTAGTTAGTGTTAAACCATTTTTTCATAGGAAGGGCACGTACATCCCCTTTTTCACCTTGGTAACCACGCGCCAAAGCAAAGTAACGTTCAAGATCTGTCAAATCCAAGTTTTGAACAGATTCAGGTACGACATTGAAAAGGAAAGCTGCATCAAGGAAGTTATCGTAATGTGAAAAATCATTTGAAGGAATTTCACTGATACCCTTCTCTTTAACAATATTCCAGTGTTTTGCACGCAAGTCTTTGGCTGCTGTTAAAAGTTCATCTGCAGTAATTTCATTTCTAAAGTATTTTTCTGTTGTAAATTTTAATTCGCGGAATTCACCCAAACGTGGGAAACCAATGATAGTAGTTGACATCTTGTGTCCTCCTCTTTGTTGTTGAACTTATCTTACCAAAGAAATGGGTGTCTGTATAATTGCTATTAGTTTTCTCTATATATAGTTTTAGACTATAACCTATAAAACAAAGGGTTTCCAGCTCCTGTTATCTCCTTTTGTTTAGATATTGTTATAGCTAATAACTATATACCAACCTGATAAATCCTTTTTTATAACAAAAAATCCCTAGACTTTTGTCTAGAGACTCTATTATTTACTAGGATTAGGATACTAAGCTCTATAGGTGCTCAGTACTTTCTCTTGAAGGCAAGATGATGTATAAGACATATTCTCACTATTGTAACTTTTCCAAATATAATAACCAAAAACTACCAATACCAATAAGAAACAAATTCCCAATACGACTAACCAAATGATTTGTTTCTTTAAGCTATCATACTCACTCATATAGCTATTATGAATGTTAATAAGTTCATTTCTTTTTTTGTTACTTGACTCTTTAGCAATGGCAATTTCTAGCTCGTACATTTGATGCTTCCATGAATTACTTTTAGATGTCCCTCTTTTCATTTTTTTATGTAAAAAACTGCTGTTGCCCTTCTTTAAATTGTTTTTTTTTGTCATACTTCCCTCTGAAATCTTCTTTTAGTCACTACTATTATAACATATGTAAAACTGTCAAAAAAGTTCATTTTTAGTTAAAATTTTGAGAAAGAGAATTAAAACATGAAAAAGAACCAGAGGGAAACTTCTTATGTTATACTTTAAGTATGCATAAGAAAACTGTTATTGATTTTAAGGAACTTGGCGCCAGACAAATCTTTACTGATGCCATTAAAGAACTAAAAACAAAGAACATTAAGGAAGTTAAGCACCTTTTAGCTGAAGTCGAAGCCTATCAAAATGAAGGCTATTATGCAGTAGGTTATGTTTCCTATGAAGCAGCCCCTGCCTTCGAGACAAAATTTCAGGTTATTGATGGTCCATTAATGTCAGAGTATCTCCTCTACTTCACTATTCATGAAACTGTTCAAATAGAGCCTATTCCACTTGCTTATGAGCCAATTGCCTTACCAAAATCTTGGCAAGAGCTAACTTCTGCAGAGGAATACAAGGCTGCTATTGAGCAAATACACCACCATATTCGACAAGGTGATACTTATCAGGTCAATTATACTGTTCAACTTCAACAGAACCTGACAGCTGATCCCTTTGCCATCTATAACCGATTGGTTGTTGAGCAAAATGCACATTACAATGCCTTTATTCAGCACGATGATGTCTCTATCATTTCCATAAGCCCAGAACTCTTTTTTAAAAAAGATGGTGATAGATTGACCACTCGTCCTATGAAAGGTACTACTAATCGTGGTTTGACAAGTGAATCTGACCTCAAACAAGCCCAGTGGCTAGCTCAGGATCAGAAAAATCGCTCTGAAAATATGATGATTGTCGATCTTCTTAGAAATGACATGAATCGTATTTCAAAAATAGGAAGTGAGGATGTCAAGAGCCTTTGCCAAGTTGAACAATACTCTACGGTTTGGCAAATGACTTCGACTATTGAGACGCAACTCCTACCAAATAGTAGTTTAAGCGATGTCTTCCAAGCCCTTTTTCCATGCGGCTCGATTACAGGTGCCCCAAAAATAGCAACCATGGAGATTATTAAGAAGGTTGAAAAACAGCCTCGAGGTGTCTATTGTGGAGCTATTGGTATCTTGGTGCCACAGGGACCTAGTATTTTCAACGTGGCCATTCGAACACTACAAATGGAAGGAACCAAAGCTATCTATGGTGTCGGAGGAGGTATTACCTGGGATAGCAACTGGGAAGCTGAATATGAAGAAACCAAGCAAAAAGCTGCTGTTCTATACCGTCAGAACCCCAAATTCAATCTCATTTCAACTGGTCGTGTCCATCAAGGAAAACTGCTATTTCTTGAGGAGCATATGAAACGCTTGCAAGAGAGCAGTCGCTACTTTGACTATCCTTTCAATGCAGAAAAAGCACACTATCAAGTCGAAGCTCTGTGCCAATCACTAAACCTTGACAAAGACTACCGTCTTAAAATGTCACTTGCAAAAGATGGTGAACTGAAGTTTGAACATACCCAATTAACAAACTTATCTAATGACTTCTGCCAAGCAAGGTTAGTTGAGCAAAGGCATCCGTTGGATAGCCCCTATACCTTCTTCAAAACAAGTTACCGTCCTCACCTTAGTATCGAACCTCACGAACAAATTTATTATAATCATGAGGGGCAACTCCTAGAAACCTCTATCGGTAACATCGTTCTTAAAATCCAAGACCAACTCTACACACCACCCGTTCACCTCGGCCTCTTAAATGGCATCTACAGACAAAGACTTATTGCTGATAATAAGCTTAAAGAAAAAGTCTTGACCTTAAAAGATATGGAACAGGCTCAGGCCATCTATGGATGCAATGCGGTGAGAGGGTTGTATGAATTGAAGGTGAAAAAACAGAATTATCTCTAAATAAAAAATGCGGGTTCTTTGTACACTCCTACACTTGCTAAAGAGAAAAGAAACTTCAATATTCTATTGGTGAAAAATCAACAACTTAATAGTAAAATAAAGTATAATACTTACTGATGGTTATTCAGTTATCGTGACTGTAATGATGAACTTTTTGGCTTATAATTTACTAGCCTTAAAACTCAGTAATAATTTAGAAAGGATACAAAACCTTAAATGAAAAAATTTAAAGGCTTGACTTCTGCTGAAGTTCAAGCAAGTAAAAACGCCCATGGCGATAATAGGCTCTCTAGTAAAGAGGCAAACTCGCTCCTCTCAATCTTTATCGAAGCCTTCCAAGATCAATGGATTCTTATCCTCTTGGCTGCCTTAGGATTAAAAATCATCTTCAACTTTGTTGGAATGATTTTCCCTGCTATTGGTGAAGCTAATTGGTATGAGGCTATCTCACTAATTTTCGCCATTTTGATGTCTACAGGATTTTCAGCAGTCTCACAATACCGAAATGAGCAAAAGTTCAACACTCTTCAGGAAGAGGCTTCAAAAACTAATGCTAAGGTTTATCGTGATGGTAAACTTAAAGAGGTTCTCGTTGATGATATTGTGAAAGGTGATCAGATTCTCCTTCAATCAGGGGACAAGATCCCAGTTGATGGTATCATCTTGGAAGGTGAATTAAAAGTAAACCAAGCTGTCCTTAATGGTGAAAGTGAAGATGCTAAAAAACTTCCTCTTGGTGATCAAGCAGAGCCAGACTCTTCCGACCTCTTTACAGAGCTCAAAGTCTTCCGTGGTACAGTTGTTACTTCAGGCGAAGCCGTTATGGAAGCTACACAAATTGGTGATAATACCGTTCTAGGAAGCATCAATACTTCTCTTCAAGAAGATAGTAAAGATTCACCATCCAAAGAAAAACTCAACAAGCTTGCTGGAAACATCGGTGTCCTCGGTTATAGTGCAGGTGCTGCATATTCAGTAATCAACCTTGTTTTAGGCTTTATTGCCCTTAATAAGGCTAATAACCTCAATGGTGGTTCAATCTTCCTTCTTATCATTGAAACAATTCTCTTTGCGGTTACAATCATCATCATGGCCGTTCCAGAAGGTCTTCCAATGATGTTGGCACTCGTTTCTTCAATGAACTCAGGACGACTTTTAGCTCAAAATATCTTGGTTCGCCATCCTGATACCATTGAAACAGCCGGATACATGAATATCCTCTTCAGTGATAAGACTGGTACTATCACTGAAGGTAAACTATCTGTAGTTGACTTCTTCCTTGCTGATGGAACACTTTATGCGGCTACTGGTGAAACTGATGCTCCTGATTTTGACACAATGTCAGATAGCCTAAAAGCTGAAATGATTAATGGTATCGGTCTTAATAACGATGCCATGGTAGCTGATGGCAGTGCTGTTGGTAGTAACGCCACTGATCGTGCACTTCTTGATTTCCTTATCGGACGTTCTCAACTTGATTTCGATACGAATACAATTACTGAGAAGCAACAATTCAACTCAGCAACAAAATTCGCAAGTGTAACGACTAACGATGGAAAAACCTACATCAAAGGTGCTCCAGAATTCATCCTAAACGACTGCTACTACTATCTTGATAAAGAGGGTAATAAACAAAACTTTACAGATGATATTAAAGCTCGTTTCCAAGAATTATCATTGGAACAAGCTAATCGTTCAATGCGTTTGCTTGCTATCCTAAATACAGATGGTAATGATAAAGTCTTGATTGGTATCGTATGTATCCGTGATAACGTTCGTTCTTCAATTAAACAAACTGTTGAAACAATGAACCGTGCAGGGGTTCAAGTAGTTATGGTAACTGGTGACCGTAAAGAAACCGCTGTTGCTATCGCTAAAGAAGCCGGTATCGTTACTGGTCAAAATGACCTTGTCCTTACTCACGATGAACTCTCTGCCCTCTCAGATCAAGAACTTAAACAACAATTGCCTCACTTAAAAGTGGTCAGTCGTGCCCTTCCAATGGATAAAAAACGTCTTATTGAGGCAGCTCAAGACCTCGATATGGTTGCTGGTATGACGGGTGATGGGGTCAATGACTCACCTGCCCTCAAATCAGCTGATGTCGGATTCTCAATGGGTGATGGTACTGAAGTCGCACGTGAAGCCTCAGATATCGTTATCTTGAATAACTCATTGACTTCTATTGAGAAAGCTGTCCTCTATGGACGTACTATGAGTAAGTCAGTAAGTAAATTCATTATCTTCCAATTAACCGTTAACGTGACTACAATTGCTATGTCACTTCTCTCACCACTTTTGGGCCTCAAAGAACCATTCACAATTATCCAAATTCTCTGGATTAACCTTATCATGGACACACTTGCTGCCCTTGCCTTTGGTGAAGAACCTACGCTAGATCGTTACATGAATGAAAAGCCAGTTTCTAAGAAGGCAAATATTCTTACTGGTTATATGAAATCTGCTATCGGTGTAGCCAGCGTCTTCATTACTTTTGTATGTTTAGCCATTCTTAAAAATGTTGGTGGTATCCAAGACTTTATCACAAATGGAACTGGCAATTTTGAAATGGTAACAACATTCACCTTTACAGTATTTATCTATGCTGTCATTTTCAACTCACTTAATACACGTAGTAACGGATTCAATGTTTTTGAACATATCGGCGAAAACAAGAAATTCTCAATTGTAATGATTTCTATTGCTGTCGTTCAAACCTTGATTATTCAATTCGGTGGTAAAGTATTTAGTACCGTTCCAATGGACGTTCAACACTATATCGTTGCTCTTCTTATCGCGGTTTTGATTATCCCTGCAGATTTAATTCGAAAAGCTCTAACTAAAAACAAATAACTATCTGTTTAACGTATTGTAAAACTTAAAAGGATAAAAAGGATTGGCGTAATTCCCAATCCTTTTTATAATTTATGAAGGTGATACCGTGGAAAGATCATAACATAAAAAGGCTTTAACAAGCCTTTTTGATTTATTAAGTAATACTACTTAAACTGACTAGGAGCCCCTGTATAACCTGCCCAATCCTTACTATAAAAGCGGTCGTTCAAGTTATAGCTAGGTGCAGGTGTTGGATTACTTACAAATGGATCAACAGCCTTGTCAAAGGCTACCCATCCTTTCCATCCCATATGAATGGTATCTTGCATGAAGTAAGGTTGATCTCCATCTTTTGAGAAGTCAGCAATATTTGTAAAGCCTTGACTTTCTAATTGATAACAGATTTTAGAAACCGTAGCATCATACATTTCTTGACTTAGTCCCGTATAAGCCATCCACTTGCTATTAACAGGTGGGATAACAAAGATGACATTAGTATTTGACTTAGCAAATTGATTTAACACCAACTGTAGGTCACCATATTCTTGTGAAACTTCATACGAAAGATTCTTTTGGAACCCTTTAAGTTTACCAATCTTTTTAGCCAAACGTTTCTTATAGAAACGGTCATCGATACCAAAGTCGTTTGACTTGGTATGGGCTTCTGCATCTCTTACGGCAACCTGGTCAAGTGCCTCGTAAGAGAACTTGTCTGGCAACTCTTTAAGATAAGGAAGAACCTTCTTGTCGTAATTTGCATTATTTGATGCTGCAAAAGGACTGAACAAGGCATCTTCTCGCTTATTAAGCTCTGCCATAATTTGAATATAAGTCTTATCAAGAGAATTTAAATCTTGCCCATTAGCCACTTTAGAAAGTTGAGATTTCATAGTAATCTCAGGTTTCATCTCTAAGATACGCTGAGCAGCATATTGAGAATTTGCATCCGTCTGATTTTGACTTAAGAAACTACTAAGTTGGTCGTTATTATAGAACTGCTGGAAAGCCGCAGAATTGTAA
Organism: Streptococcus sp. HMSC064D12; assembly: GCF_001837205.1. Taxonomy (NCBI): domain Bacteria; kingdom Bacillati; phylum Bacillota; class Bacilli; order Lactobacillales; family Streptococcaceae; genus Streptococcus; species Streptococcus sp. HMSC064D12. The sequence goes on along the minus strand of NZ_KV831709.1, from coordinate 25,353 downwards.
CCTTTTTTAGTAAACCACTGTGGTGACAAGACGTAGACTGCTGTCCCATTTTTCAATTCAGGAAGCATTTGTTGCATTCCCAAATATTGGTTTAGAGAGGCAGCCCCACGTTGTCCAATAAAATATGGGCGATAGTTACGGTCGTATTTTTCAGCTAAAACAGCTGGATGAAGGGCATCAAAACGCAACCACTCACTAGACCCAAAGAAAGGGACAAATCGATGATTCTTATCAGAAAGAGCTGTCGTCTTATTAATACGGCTCTTAAAGTTCTCAGTTGTCAAGGTTACTGCGCTACGTTTTTCAACCTCATAACTATGTTTTCTGCCTTGAGGGTAGGAAAAAATAACTACTACTACCAAGACTAAGGCACAGATTATAGGGCCAAAAATTTGCCATAAACGCTTAAGCATTGCGAAGCTCCGTTACCCCTTCAACAATCTTATTAGCTGTGTTCCAGTCATCACGACCAAATTCTGAAACTGGCACACGAATATCGAAACGTGATTCCAATTCAACGATAAGCTCAACTGTTCCCATAGAATCAAGAACACCAGCATCGAAAAGGTCTTCATCCATCATGTCTGAAACATCTTCCATGAAGAGTTCATCAATAATTTCAATAACTTCTGATTTTACATCCATTTTTTATAATTCCTTTACTTATTTTTTAGTGAACCAGAGGTCATTCAAGAATCCAGAGAAAATCAAGAATGACAACATAACAGTGTTAAATGTAATAAAGATTCCCAAAGCCTTCGTCCATTTATTATCAGGAAGTGGCTCAAGACCTGCTTTCTTACGCTCTTTATTAATAGTTTTCTTCTTACGTAACCAGGCATCATTGATTCCTAGACCAATACCATGGAAAATACCATAAGCAATGTAGTACCAGGTAACTCCATGCCAGAATCCCATAACCATCATATTAATGACATAGGCCACATTTGATGTCGTGTTACGATTTTTGAAAACCTTGTTTCGCATCAAAACCATAACCAAACGCATAAAGACAAAGTCACGGAACCAGAAAGACAAACTCATATGCCAACGATTCCAAAATTCTTTCAAGTCTCGTGAGATGAAAGGTTTGTCAAAGTTGATTGGGCTCTTTATCCCCATAAGGTATGATGCTGCCAAGGCAAACATCGAGTAACCCGCAAAGTCAAAGAAGAGATCAAAACCGAAAACATACATGACACCAAGTGTTGGTAAATTAAAGATACCACCCTGAGCCAAAGCTTGTGCTTTCAGTGAAGGCAAGAGCATACTTCCGAAAATCTGAGCCAAAACAAACTTATAGAGGAAACCAAGCATGATATATTTGACAGCTTGCTCCAACATATTCATCAGCTCATCTCGCTCAGGAATCGCTTTGTAATCTTCGTTAAAGCGTTTGAAACGATCAATAGGACCACTCGTAAAGGTTGGCATAAAGAGCATGAATCGGAGGAATTCTCCAAGTGTAAACTCTTTTAAGACACCATCCCGCATCTCGATAATCATACCAACTGATCGGAAGGTCAAGTAAGAAATGCCAAGAAAGTTTAAGAGTGACTGAGTACCATTTATCGCAGGCTCTACCTTAACAAAAATCAAGGGAAGGACTACAAGAAATGAGTGTAAATAGAAAACCCATTTATTGTCCTTTTTACTGCGGTAATGTTTGTAAGAATAAACCCAGATGATTTGCCAAACGATATAGAAAAGTAAGGCTAGTAATTGGCTAGCATGTGTTCCTGTCAGAGCGAGAACAATAAAGGCTAGACTGACCAAACATTCATAAATCGCAAAACGCTTTTTAAAGAAGAGACCCACAAAGATTGGCAATAGAGCTAATCCAAGATAGATAAAATAGAAGGGATTACCGTAGGCTTCTAAATGGGGGAGCTGTTTCAAGAAGTCAATCATCGGTTGTTAACCTCACTGATAAGACCCTTGATATCAATTTTCCCATTTGGTGTTAAAGGCAAGCTCTCACGATAGAGGAACTTAGTAGGCATCATGTAAGACATCATGATATCTTCTAAGTCAGCCTTAATCGCCTTGGTGATATCAATTTCACGTTCAAACTGCTCACGAACACCATCCTTAAGAATCACATAAGCCAAGAGGTTCTGAACCTTATGGTCTTTATTGTAACGTGGCACAGCTACTGCTGAATCAATATACTTAGACTTATTAAGGTTTTGTGAAACATCCTCTAACTCAATACGGAAACCATTAAATTTAATCTGGAAGTCCATACGACCACCGTAAAGAAGGAGACCTTCATCAGTCATCGTTCCTACATCACCAGTATGGTAAGCAGGAAGGCCATTAAACTCGAAGAAGGCTTCCGCAGTCTTTTCAGGATTGTTCATATATCCTTTTGAAACTGCTGGTCCTGAGACGATGATTTCACCTTGTTGACCATTTGGAAGGATATTGCCTTCCTCATCGATAATATAAGTCGGTGAATCTTCCTTGGTATAACCAATCGGCAAACGCTTAAGGTTAGCCAGCATCTCATCAGTTACTGCTACTGCTGATAAGGCTACAGTTGCTTCAGTTGGTCCGTAAGCATTGATAATACGTGCTTCTGGGAAACGTTGGCGAAGCTTTTGAGCAGTCTTGACAGTCAACTCTTCTCCGTCAAAATAGAAATGCGTAATTTTCGGCATCTTCTCTGCATTGAAGTCTTCAGACAACATTGCCATATCTGCAAAAGATGGTGTTGATGTCCAAATAGCAATTGGAAGTGAGAAGATCGTTTCAAAGAGCTTCTTGAAGTCCTGTGTAATGGCTGAAGGAAGCGCATAGAGTGTTCCTCCAAGCGCCAATGTTGGTGCCCAGTACATTACCGATAGGTCAAATGAATAAGGCGGTTGAGCCAGCATTTGAGGACGTTTTGGAGTCGCAAATTCCTTGTCCGTAATCATCCAGTTAGTGAAACTAAGGAGATTATTGTGTGAAATTTGGACCCCTTTAGGCTTACCTGTAGTTCCTGAGGTAAAGATGATGTAATAAGTATCATCCCCCTTAACAGGATGAGTCACTTCGTAGCTAGTCTTGCTTTCAAAAGCTGTTGTCACTTGATCCAATGTTAAGATTGGTGCTTGGACATCCTCAAGTGGGAAGTCATTGATAGCAATAATCAGACTAGGCTCTGCCACTTCAACAATTGCCGTCACGCGCTCAAGAGCTGAGTGACTATCAATTGGAATATAAGCGTGACCAGATTTAGTCAAAGCGACAAAAGTCGCCAACATTTCATACTCTTGACCACCATAAACCACAACAGGTGATTTTTCTGGAATATCAAGACTATCAATCTTGGCAGCTAGGCTATCCGAGTCAGCTTTTAAGTCACCGTAAGTGTGAACTTCCCCTAAAATATTGTAAACAGGAAAGTCAGGTTGTGATTGAGCAAACTGCTCAATCGTTTCGATCATATCTTTAATTTTTGTATTCGTCATTATTCTTCCTAAAATTCGTTATAGATAAAATTACCTTGACCTTGTCCTAGGTAATTGTAGAGATAAATTAGGGCCATAAAAATGGCGAAATAAAGCAAGGTTTGTCCTAAAAATACCAGGACGTTTTTATGTTTTAACATTCTAATTTTCGATACCTTTTTTTATATAATATCCTCTTTAGTTTACCATCTTATCAGTATTTTTTCCAATAAAAAAGAAAAAATAACTAAATTTCATTTCTTTTTCATTAATAAGTTTCCGTGATAAATGATTGGCTAAAATCATAAAAAAACAGAGCTTAAAAGCTCTGTCGGATTTAACTATTTTGTGTCTTTTGGGCCGTCTGCATACGATAGTACATTCCCTTAGCTTGCATCAGTTGTTCATGGGTTCCGTGTTCAACGATATCCCCATTATTCATGACCAAAATAAGATCCGCATTTTCGATGGTAGACAATCGATGGGCAATGATGAAACTAGTTCGACCTTTCATTAATTTAGCGAAGGCCTCTTGAATGAGGAGCTCTGTACGGGTATCAATACTAGAAGTGGCTTCATCCAAGATTAGGATTTTAGGCACATTGACAAATATGCGAGCAATGGTCAAAAGCTGACGTTGTCCCTGTGAAAGGGATTGCCCCGCATCATTCAAGTAGGTGTCATAGCCTTGAGGCAACTGCTGAATAAAGAAATCTGCATTGGCAGCCTTGGCCGCTGCTATAACTTCTTCACGACTGGCTTCTGGATTTCCATAGGCAATATTATCATGAATAGTACCGACCTCAAGCCAAGTTTCCTGCAAAACCATCCCAATCTGTTTCCGAAGACTCTCACGGGTATAATCTGTAATAGGTTTACCGTCCAGTAGAATATTTCCCTTGTCCAAATCATAGAAACGCATGAGTAGGTTAATCAATGTAGATTTTCCCGCTCCTGTTGGACCAACAATGGCAACAGTACTTGCTACAGGGATATCAATGCTCAAATCCTTGATAAGAGGTTTATTAGGCAAATAGCCAAATTGGACATGATCAAATTGAAAACGTCCCTGCACATCTGCTTCTTCCAAGACCGCCTTACCTGTTTCTGTTATTTCCTCTTCATCCAATATCATATAAAGGCGATCAGCACAGGCCAAAGCACTTTGAAGTTCAGATAGAACAGATGAGATATCATTAAAAGGTTTCGTATACTGAGTGACATAATTTAGGAAGGTAGTCAATTGTCCCACTGTGAAAGCACCACCCGACATGATTCGATAGGCACCAACACCTGCAATAAGAGCATAGATCAGACTATTGACAAAACGTGTAGCTGGGTTAACTGCTGACGAATAAAAGATAGCGCCCTGTGAATAATCGGCATACTTACCATTAACGTCTTTAAAACTCCTAACCATCTGGTCTTGTGCATTTAAACTCTGTACTAAAGCTTCTTGAGTCAAACTTTCTTCAATCAACTGAGTCTGCATGCCTCGCCATTTAGTTTGATTGCGATAGAGTTGGTAGCTCTTCTTTGCGATAAAACGTGCCACAAGCATTGACAAAGGCGTCATCACTAGAACTAATAGCATCATGAACCAGTCTAAGCGAGCCATGGTAATGATTATGACAAAGATAGTCAAAAGCCCAACGAAAAATTGGTTAAAGACCATGAGAAGTCCGTTGTTTAACTGATCGCTATCTGTAGTCACACGGCTAACCATGTCTCCAGTTCCTTGACGATCAAGGTAACTGAGAGGCATAGCATGAATTTTCATCATGACTCGTTCACGTAAACTTTCGCTATATGAATAAATCAATCGATTATAAATCAAAGGGTTAAGCCACTGGATTGCACTATTAGCTAAGATAACTACAAGCATCTGCCAAATTAAACGTGACATCAATAGAACGGCGTTCATCTTAAGAACAGCGTCCACTGCATCACCAATTAAGATAGGTAAGTAAACCGTTAAGGCAACTTGAATAATGGTCCCAACAGTTGCTAAGGCAAAGAGGTAACGCTGACTTAAGATATCTCTACTTAAACGTTTAAGCGTTGATTTATTATTTCTAGCCTTCATCAGCGACCTCCTTTTGATGTTGAGAATAATGAATGTCTTGATAGAGTTTATTTGTGGCAAGCAATTCTTCATGATTACCCAAGCCAACTTGATGTCCCTTATCAAGCACCAAAATTTGATCAACAGCTTTTAGACTATTTGTTCTTTGCGAAATAATAATCAGACTCGTTGATTTAAGATTGTCTCTGATAGCCGCTAGTAAGCGACTTTCAGTTAGGTAATCTAGGGCTGAGGTTGAGTCGTCCAAAATCAAGAATGGTGCTGGTCTCATCAGCGCACGCGCAATAGTCAAACGTTGACGTTGACCCCCCGAAAAATTACGGCCAAATGACTCAACTGGCTCATCTAAACCAAGATCCTTGTCTTTTACAAAATCAGCAGCCTGAGCCATGTCAAGCGCATGCCACAGTTCTTGCTCACTCGGTTCGTGGTCAAGTCCTAAGGACAAGTTTGAACGAATGGTTCCTCTAAATAACTCAGCTTTTTGCGGGACATAGGCAACCCAAGAACGCCACTCTTTAAGGTTTTTTGGTGATTTTTGATCTTTGAAAATAGCTAGCGAACCAATCTGAGGCTGATATAAGTTCATGATTAAGTTCACCAATGTCGATTTACCTGAACCTGTACCACCAATAATACCTAGTGACTGACCTTGAGTAAGACTGACATGAATCTCTTGGAGTGATGGCGAACTAGCTGTAGGATAGGTAAAGGTCATCTGATCAATAGCTAGCACTGTAGAAGCCTGACTAGAAGTGCGGACTTCTAAAGGTGCCTCAATATCCTCATCTTGGAGTTCAAAAATAGCTTGTACCCGTTTCGCTGAAATAAAACTTTGATTCAGATTAGTCAACATCATGGCCAATTTAAGGAGCTCCGTCAAAATTTGCAAGAGATAATTGACTAGAGCAATCAGCATCCCTTGAGACAAAAGGCCACCTTGAATTTGCAGATTTCCCTGCCAAAGGATAGCAATCAAGGTCATATTAACAACCAAGAAAGTCAAAGGACTAATGAGACTTGCTATCACTCCTGTTTTGAGCTGCCACTTCTTCAAGTCTTTATTGACACCAGTAAAGTTATCTAATTCACGCTCACTTTGATCAAAAGCCCGAATAACCCTCATACCTTCAAGTTGTTGACGCGTATTGGTAACAATTGATTCATTAATTACTCGAATCTTGGCGTATAAAGGATTGACGATGCGACTAGCTAGTACAATTATAAGGGTCAATACCAAGACCATGCCAAGAAACCATAGGGTCAAGCGTGGACTGATTCGGAATGCCATAATAATGGCTCCTGTCACGATAATTGGCGCCCTCAAAAAGAGCCTCAAAAATTGATTGATACCCGTTTGGATTTGAAAGGTATCACCAGTCAAACGTGTCACCAAACTTGACGTTCCAATCTCATCCCGCTTTTCCTTTGATAAACGCATGATTTTCGCATACAAATCATTGGTTAAACCTCGGGCATAGCCAACTGCTGCTCTGGATGAAAAATACTGTGCTGAAATAGCAACAACAACCCCAATAACGGCAAGTCCGAACAAGAGAAAAATCATCATAAACAGATGATTTTGGTCTTTATTTGGAATAGTTGTGTCGACAATTCCAGCAATTACTAGAGGGACCAAGAGTTCGAAACTGGCTTCGATTAATTTAAAAACGGGTCCCAGGATACTGTCTTTGACGTATCCTCTAAAATACACTAATAATGCTTTCATTTGTCTTTCCTAAGTTTAACGTCCTTACTCTTTAAAGGCGTGAGAACATACGCATCAAAAAGAGATTAAACTGTACTTCCTTAGCGTAGTAAATATTTCCGCCATTTGTATAAAGTTTTCCGCCACCATAGTACATGGCAACTGGTTGGTAATAGGTGTATGTTTTCCCGCTGGTGTTTCCTAGACTCGGAGCAACGACATTTTTAGAGTAAGCCTTTGCGAGTTCGACGGTGTTAACTCCACCATTATCAGCCACATAATCGATATAGGCCTTACCAAAATTATAGGCTTGTACTGCTGTCCAAGGATCCACCTTATGGTGGGCAGCTTCTTCCAGATTTTCCGACAGCACCGTCACCCCCTGACGAATACTTTCTTTTCGATCTGTTATGGAGTTGGTCACCCCTGTAGAACTTTCACTGGACTGCATCACGTCATCTGTCTTCCCCTTGGTTTCTGTGTAGATCATAGCCAGAACCAAATCGACATTGGTTGTATTATCAATGTCGTCCTCTGCCAAAACCTCCTTAACCATGGATTCATAGGTTAAGACATGTTGAATATTGGCATGGATTCGATAGCATTGGATACCTATGATGAGGACTACGACAAAAACCGCCAGACGTCTTATCCATTTAAACATATTATTTATTGATGATATCCTCGATATTTTTGATGAGAATAGAGTAGGTGCCATCAGGATTTTGAATAAACTCAACACTATCAGCATCCTGATACACATTATTAGGCACAATTAACTCAATTCCGTTCGATAACGATAATTTTTGATTCTCCAATTTCTTAATTTGACGTGAATGGTCAATATCTGATACCGAGATAGGCTCAGGTATGGCCTCTTTGAGCTCATCAACGAAGGTCAAACGAGCTGTCAAATTATTATCAAAGAGCTGGTCTGCCAATTTTTCAGGTGATAACTCTTGATCTTCTTCCAAATTATTGAAAATAGCAGATTTCATTTTTCCTTGAAAGTTAAAATCATCCTGATTAAAATTCTCGGCAATCTTCTGAGCAGTATCTTCAACCATCTTAATCGATTTCTTGACAGATTGTTCAGGCTGGACCTGCAACAGATTTTCAGAGAAATAATTGGCAAAGCTTCCATTATGTTTGATTCGCTTTTCAATCAAATAATACTGCTTACTACTACGATTGATTACCAAAGCTTCATCAGGTGTCTGGGCTGCAGAAGGCAAATTATTTTGTGACAATTGAATAGGATGTTGGCTATCTCCCAAAGAATGAATCAAACTGTCCTTGAGAGCAATACGCAAGAAAGCAAAATATTCTTGCCCTTCTTTGTCAAACTGAATAAAGACCAAATCATTGGTCTTTTGATCTTCAGAAATGACAAATTCTTCCTTCCAAAGTTGGGCAATCTTAACTGAGCTTTCCATCAAATCATCTCCTAAATGACTGATGAAAACATTCTCTGCATCGAAATAACCACGTTTAGCCTCATCTGAGAAAACCTTAGAGAGTTTCTTTCGAAAATATTCATCTAAGCGAGGTGTTATTTCAAGAGGCCCTTCTGCTAAAACCAGCTCCGTATCATTTGGCGAAAACTGGTGAATGATAATGCGTTTAATATATAAATCTAACATAGTTTTTAATAGAGTGGGAAGGCATCTGTAAGAGCTTTAACTTCTCCTCGAATGCGCTCCAAAACTTCAGGTTTATCGTGATTTTCCAAAGCTTCAACCATCAATTCAGCAATTTTACGGCTCTCAGCTTCACCCATACCACGACTTGTAATGGCTGGACTACCAACACGGATACCAGATGTCTTGAATGGAGACAATTGCTCGTAAGGAATACCATTCTTGTTCAAAGTAATATTAACTTCTTCAAGAACGTTTTGTGCAACTTTACCATTTTCAACAACTTTAGTAACATCAACCAAGAAGAGGTGATTGTTAGTGCCACCTGAGATAACACGGAAATCTGGATGTTGATTGAAAACGTCAGCCATGGCAGCAGCATTCTTGATGACATTTTCCCCATATTCCTTAAAGGCAGGGTCAAGTGCCTCTTTAAGAGCAACAGCCTTGGCAGCAATAACGTGTTCCAATGGACCACCTTGCAAACCAGGGAAGACCGCAGAATTCAATTTCTTAGCGATATCTTCATCATCAGTCAAAATCAAACCACCGCGAGGGCCACGAAGCGTCTTGTGAGTTGTTGTAGTGGTCACATGTGCATGAGGAACTGGACTTGGATGATGACCAGAGGCTACAAGACCTGCAATGTGAGCCATATCTACCATGAGGTAAGCACCTACAGCATCAGCAATTTCACGGAATTTAGCAAAATCAATGATACGTGAGTAAGCTGAAGCCCCAGCAACGATGAGTTTTGGTTGTACTTCTTTAGCTTGAGCAAGAATAGCATCGTAATCAAGGAGTTCAGTTTCCTTATCAACGTTGTAAGCCACAAAGTTATAGGTCTTACCAGAGAAGCTAACTGGTGCACCATGTGTCAAGTGTCCACCCGCTGACAAATCCATTCCCATAACCGTATCACCTGGTTGGATCAAAGACATGTAAACTGCTGCATTGGCTTGACTACCTGAGTGAGGTTGCACGTTGGCAAATTTTGCTCCAAAAAGTTCTTTGGCACGCTCAATAGCAAGAGACTCAACCACATCAATCACGTCTGTACCACCATAGTAACGTTTACCTGGATAGCCTTCTGCGTACTTATTAGTCAAGAGAGTTCCTTGAGCAGCCATTACTGCTTTAGATACCACGTTCTCAGAGGCAATCAACTCGATATTGTTTTGTTGGCGTTCAGCCTCAGCATCAATGGCATTCCAAAGTTCAGGGTCAAATGCTTTGTAATCTTCTTTATCAAAAATCATAGAGGTCTCCTTTGAGGTCTAATGGGGTTCAATCAACTCACCCACATACAGTCGGAAATTATCTCACACTTCCATAGGTCTCTGTTAGTCATTTATTCTATGGTCAACTCGGGTAGAGCCGCCAATAGGTCTTCTTTTGTAATCTTCCCTTGTCTGAGAATTTTAGCCGGTGAAACAGACAAATCCAAAATTGTCGAATCTACACCTAACAAGGCAGCGTCATCTTGATAGCCAGTCACCTGGAAATCAAATTGGGCTCTTATTTGGTCAAAATAACGACCACTAGCCTTCCCAGACTTATTGGCTGAGGGACCAATCAAAGGCCCTTCCGCTTGGATCAGTTCTCTAGTAACAGGATGGTCTGGCAAACGGAAGCCAACCGTCGCCAATCCTGAATTAATCCACTTGGGTACTTGGTCATTAGCCTTTAAAATTATAGTCAAAGGTCCAGGTAAAAAAGTATCATAAATTTTTTTGAGATAGTCGGGCTGCTCTTTCGAATAAGACAGGATATCTTCATAAGAAGCGACATTCAAATTCATGGCTTTATCTCTAGGACGATTTTTTAGCTCATAAACATGGTTCACGGCACTCTCATCCATAGCCTTAGCAAATAAACCATAGACAGTCTCTGTAGGAAGAACGACTGCACCACCATCAACCAAGATTTCTCTTAACACTTTCTTACTTTTCATCATCCATCACAACCATTCTATCTTGTCCAAATTGGTCCTTAAGGACACGCACTCGCTTATCTGGAAAATGTAGAGACAAGAGCTTTTTCAAATCCATTCCCTGCTTATAGCCAATTTCAAAGTAGAGCTTTCCACTAGGAGTCAAATACTTATCTACTTCCTCAATAATCTGTCTATAAATAGCTAGCCCATCTTCATCAGCAAACAAGGCCATCTTTGGCTCGCTAGCCAAGACATTGACCCCAACTTCGTTCTTATCATTTTCAGAAATATAGGGAGGGTTTGACACGATGATATCAAAACTACCGGAAATATTTTCGAAAACATCCGATTGAACAAAGCTGATGGCTACCTGATTTAGCTTAGCATTCTCCTGGGCAAGCTCTAGCGCATCCACTGATAAGTCACTAGCTGTTACTTGCCAAAGAGGGCAACTCTTTTTCAGGGATACCGAAATAGCACCACTCCCAGTTCCAATATCAAGAACCTTAAGCTCTGTGCTTGGGTTTTCCGCTAAAATCAAGTCCACTAATTCCTCAGTTTCAGGACGTGGAATCAAGACTCGTTCATCAACCTGAAAACGTAAACCATGAAAGACTTCATAGCCCAAGATATACTGGGCAGGCTTGTGATTCTTTAGTTGGCTAAATACATGAGCTAATAGCTCAGCATCCTCCTCTGAAACTTCCTGACGCAATTGAAGAACAAAATGAGTCAAGTCCCATTGCTTCAAACCACGATAAACAAAGGATAGGGCCTCTGGCTCTTCTCCAACAGCCTCAAGCTGCTTCTCATAGTCAGCTAGAACATCCGCTAGAATCATTTGTTAAGCTCTTCCAATTTTTGAGTTTGGTCGTAAAGAACAAGAGCATCAATGACTTCATCCATTTTCCCAGCCAAAATTGTATCTAGTTTTTGAAGGGTCAAACCAATACGGTGATCCGTTACACGGTTTTGTGGGAAGTTGTAAGTACGGATACGCTCTGAACGGTCCCCTGTACCAACAGTAGATTTACGCTCAGCATCTTGTTCATCTTGAGCGATTTGTGCAAAGTGGTCCGCAACACGTGCACGGATAATCTTCATGGCTTTATCACGGTTCTTCTGTTGTGTACGTTCTTCTTGCATCTCTACTTTGATTCCAGTAGGAATGTGAACCATACGAACCGCAGTCGCAACCTTATTGACGTTCTGACCACCAGCACCAGATGCGTGATAGATATCGACACGAAGGTCCTTAGGATCAATTTCGTACTCTACTTCTTCAACTTCTGGCATAACCAAAACAGTTGCTGTCGAGGTATGAACACGACCTTGGCTCTCAGTCACAGGCACACGTTGTACACGGTGTGCTCCTGATTCATATTTGAGTTTTGAGTAGACTGATTGTCCTGAAACCATGGCAACCACTTCTTTGATACCACCAACACCATTGTAAGATGCTTCCATAACCTCAAAGCGCCAACCTTGTGTTTCTGCGTATTTTTGGTACATAGCTAAAAGGTCACCTGCAAACAAGGCAGCTTCATCACCACCTGCGGCTCCACGGATTTCGAGGATAATATTCTTGTCATCATTAGGGTCTTTTGGCAAGAGAAGAATTTTCAAACGTTCTTCATACTCTTCTTTAGCGGCTTTAGATTCTTTAAGCTCTTCCTTAGCCATTTCTTCCAAATCAGGATCACCGCTTGCTTCCTTAATCATCTCTTCAGCATCTGAGATACTTTGAATGACTTGCTTGTACTCACGGTAAGCTGTCACAGTTTCACGAGTATTTGCCTCTTCACGTGACAACTCCATGAAGCGTTTAGTGTCTGAAACGACTTCAGGGTCACTAAGCAATTCACCCAATTCCTCATAACGGTCTTCAACCGCTTGTAACTGATCATAAATATTCATTTGTTATCTTTACTCCTTATATAACTAATAGTCGTTTTTAGGCCTTATTCAAAGGGATTATGTTTTCTTGAGGGGGATTAAACCAGTGCTTTCGACAAACAGAGATATAACTCTCGTGTCCTCCAATTTGAACTTGTGCTCCCTCATATACTGGCTTACCATGTTCCATACGAAGAACCATGGTTGCCTTTCTCGAGCAATAATGACAAATGGTCTTTATCTCATCAATCTTATCAGACAAAAGCAAAAGATACTTAGATCCTTCAAAGAGATTGTTCTGAAAATCATTTTTGAGACCAAAAGCCATCACTGGGATATCTAACTCATCAACAATTCGTGCCAAATCATAGACATTCGCACGAGTCAAAAACTGAGCCTCATCAACTAAAACACAGTAAGGTCGTGGATCCATATTAGCAATGTAACCAAAAATATCCGTACCATCACCAATAGGATAGGCCTTCCGCTTCATGCCAATACGACTCGAGATATAGCCGACCCCATCTCGATTATCCAAACGACTGGTCAATAGTACCACTGGTTTTCCTTGTTCTTCGTAATTATAGGCAACCTTAAGAATCTCAATGGATTTCCCAGAATTCATGGTGCCGTAGCGAAAATAAAGTTGTGCCAAACCAGTCTCCTCTAAAATATGTATTGTACTTATTTTATCATAATTCCAAGCGTAAAAGGGAGGGAGACTGAACAATTTTTGAAAAAAGTTCGCCTCTCTCCCTTATTTTTATGATAGGTTTGACTGATGTTCCAAATGGCTCAATCTTATCACCCTAATATAGTTTTACCAGTCTAATAACTTCTTATGAATAGGCTTTAGCCAATTTTTCAAGAAGTTCTTCTTTCTCCTCATCGCTAGCAAATGAAGCTTCGATTGCTGTCTTATTATGAGCATAGAAGTCTTGAACTGAGCTATCAAAATGCTTGTGATAGAGTTCGTACTCTTTGGTCAGGTTTGTATCAGAAACGGTACGATTGTCCGTATTAATGGTAATATTAGCACCTGCCGCTTTCATTTTTAGATAAGGAAAATCAGAAACTGTAACGGCTGCCTTGGTCTGGAGATTACTTGTTAAACATAACTCTCCTGTGACACCATTTTTGACAAACTCTTCCAGAAGCTCAGGCTCTTGAGCCAGGATCGTTGCATGACCATTACGCTTAATTCCCATGGCAATTGACTCAGCCAAAAAGGCTGGGCAACCACACTCACCAGCATGGAAAGTCATGGGACGGTTGTAACTTTGGACTTGTTCAATCAGAGGTTTAATCGCTTTAGGTCCATAATGATGCTCATCTCCAGCAAAATCAAAACCAACAAAGTCACTATTTTCAACTTCATTTGCTTCATCAAGAATACGGGCCGTTAATTCTTGATCTGATTGGCGCATGCCACAAACTAGGGCCTTAGCTACAATACCAAATTCTTCTTGAGCTTGACGTAAGCCTTGACAAACAGCATCAATGGTTTCAGCGACAGTCAATCCCTTATCCATTGACAATTCTGGAGCAAAACGCACTTCAATATAGATAACATTTTCAAGAGCAGCCTGTTTAGCAACATCATAAGCCGCAATGGTCAAGGCTTCCTTTGTTTGAAGCAAAGGACGAATATAATCAAAAGCCTCAAGATAATCTAAGAGACTCTCACAGGTAGCCGGTGCTGTCACATGGTGTTTGAGCTCCGCATCGTCCTCAGGTAACTCAATCTGTGCCAAGTCAGCTAGGTGACGAATGGTTTTCAACGATAGTGAACCATCCAAATGGCAGTGTAGTTCTGTTTTAGCCAACTTATGAAAATCAATAACAGTCATTCTTTTCTTCCTCTCTAAACAATATGTTTTTTTATCAGATAAAAATTAATTTTTACTATCTTATCATTCTTATGGAAAAAGTCAAGGTGTCGCGCCTAATAGGACGTAGTAGATTCTTGAAATGTCATTAGCATTTTGTTAGGATGTAACTATCAAGAATACAAGGAGAAACTTTATGTCTGACTATATTTTATCAGAAGTTTGGAAAAACCCAACCTCTATGGGAGGTGCCTAGGGTGGCCTCAATCAACCTACAGCTGGTGCACGTTTTGAACAAACTTTACCTAAAGGTGACCAACCTTTCCAACTCTATACTCTTCCGACACCAAATGGTATCAAGGCAACTATCATGCTGGAAGAATTGAAAGAACTTGGTGTGACTCAAGCAGGTTATGATGCTTATCGTATTAAGATTGGTGATGGTGACCAATTCGGCTCAGACCTTGTTTCAATCAATCCAAACTCAAAGATTCCAGCCATGATGGATTACTCTGAAGACCAACCAGTTCGTGTCTTCGAATCAGCTAACATCCTCCTTTACTTGGCTGAAAAATTTGGCAAACTCATTCCAACTGATCACGCAAAACGTACAGAAGTTCTCAACTGGCTATTTTGGCAAACAGGTGCTGCTCCTTTTCTAGGTGGTGGCTTTGGGCACTTCTTCCACTATGCACCTGAAAAAATCGAATATGCCATCAACCGTTTTGCCATGGAAGCCAAACGCCAACTTGACTTGCTTGATAAAGAATTAGCAACCAAACCTTATATTGCCGGTGATGAATACACTATCGCTGATATCGCCATCTGGTCTTGGTATGGCCGCCTTGCTCAAGATAAGATTTGGGACAAGGCTGGTATCTTCCTTGACGTTAAAGAATACAAGCACCTTCAAGCTTGGACTGAAAAAATTGCCGACCGTCCAGCGGTTAAACGTGGACTTGAAGTCGACTATAAAGATATCTAATTTTTATAACGGTTTGCCTAGGCTAACCGTTTTTCTATTGTTTCATGATATAATAGAAGCAAAATCACAAGGAGACATTCATGACTGTATTTCAAGCTATTTTAGAAAAAATCAAAGCCTACGACACTATTATTATTCACCGCCACCAAAGACCTGACCCTGATGCCATTGGTAGTCAGGTAGGACTGAAAGAAATTTTAAAAACAAACTTTCCAGATAAAAAGGTTCTTGCGACAGGTGTTAATGAACCTACCTTATCTTGGATTGCTGAGATGGACGAGGTAGCTGATCAAGACTATGAAGGGGCACTTGTTATTGTTACCGATACTGCCAACACCCCTCGTATCGACGACGATCGTTATGATAAAGGTGACTTCCTTATCAAAATTGACCATCATCCTAACGATGATGCCTACGGTAACCTTCTACTTGTTGATACGACTGCTTCAAGTGCTAGCGAAATTGTGACAGACTGGGCCCTCAGCCTTGGTCTTTCCTTGTCAGATGCTGCTGCTCGTGTTCTCTACAATGGTATTGTTGGCGATACAGGTCGCTTCCTCTTTCCATCTACTACTCCTAAAACACTTCAAATCGCGGCTAAACTTCGTGAATACGACTTTGATTTTGCAGCAATGGCTCGTCGTATGGACAGTTTTCCTTTCAAAATTGCTAAACTACAAGGTTATGTTTTCGATAATCTAGAAGTCGATGAAAATGGTGCAGCTCGAGTTGTCTTGACACGAAAGATTTTAGATGAATTCAATGTCACTGATGCTGAAAGTTCTGCCATTGTTGGCACTCCAGGCCGTATTGATTGCGTCGAATCTTGGGCTATTTTCGTAGAGCAACCTGAAGGGCATTACCGTGTCCGTCTACGCAGTAAAAGCATTGTCATCAACGAGATTGCCAAACGCCATGATGGTGGCGGCCACCCACTTGCTAGTGGTGCTAATTCCTACAGCTTAGAAGAAAACGAACAAATCTATCAAGAAATCAAGGATACAGTTGCCCATGCAACTCACTAATCGCCGTGTACGTCTCATGGGAACTGTGATCGACGTCTCTATCTATCATGAAGAACCAGAACCCCTGCTAGACCAAGTTGAAGCACTTCTACATACCTACAATAAGCGCTTCTCAGCCAATGACGACAGTTCCGAACTCATGCAAATTAACAAGGCAGCAGGCTTACATCCAGTAACAGTTCACCCAGAACTTTTTGAACTTATTTCTCTTGGAAAATGGCATAGCTGCCAACCTGGAAGTCATCTTAATATTGCTATTGGGCCTCTCATTCAGACTTGGCGCATTGGTTTTTCTGATGCTAAGCTGCCTCTTCCTGAAGAAATTCGTCCGCTCTTGGATATCGTCAATCCCAACGCCATTCTTCTATCCGAGGAAAATCAAAGTGTTTTTCTCAAAGAAAAAGGGATGAAAATTGATCTTGGTGCCCTAGCAAAAGGATATATTGCTGATCGTATTGCAGATTTTCTTAAAGCTGAAAAAGTAACCAGCGCCCTGATCAATCTCGGGGGTAACGTCCTAACCTTCGGACCTGCTCTCCACAATCCTGACCAAAAATGGCGAATTGGTATTCAAAATCCTAAGGAGACAAGAAACACAAATCTTATGGTGCTTGCTATAAGAGATCAGTCTGTTGTCACTTCGGGAATCTATGAACGTACTTTTGAGATAGATGGCAAAACCTACCATCATATTTTTGATAGCCAGACTGGTTATCCAGTCTCCAGTGACCTAGCCAGCCTTACCATTATTTCATCCCTCTCAGTGGATGGTGAAATTTGGACAACCCGCTTATTTGGCTCTAGTCTCAAACATATTTTCCAGGAAGTTAGTTCACAAGCTGAGCTGGAAGCAATCATCGTTGATAAAGATAATCACTGCTTCCAGACCGGTGGCATTTACAAAATGCGAATTTCCTAAAAAATAGTAAAAAAGACTTGTCAAGTAGACCACCTTTTGATAAACTAAAATAGTTAAAAAAAACTATGGTGCGGAAAGTACCATGGCAGAAAGGAAATATTTTAACATGAAAAAAGATATCCATCCAGATTACCGTCAAGTAGTATTCATGGACACAACTACTGGTTACCAATTCCTTAGCGGTTCAACTAAACACTCAAACGAAACAGTTGAATTCGAAGGTGAAACTTACCCACTTATCCGTGTAGAAATTTCATCAGATTCACACCCATTCTACACTGGCCGTCAAAAATTCACACAAGCAGACGGACGCGTGGATCGTTTCAACAAAAAATACGGTCTCAAATAAGCAACATCTTGTTGTTAAACCATTCCGATTGGAATGGTTTTTTTGTATGCTCTTGAGTCTAAACTCTCCTACTCCCCTCCTATAAAATAAAAAAACAGCTTCCATATGGAAACCGTTTAATCCTATTAACCTGCTTTACCGATAGCCAAAGCCCAGATAAAGAAGAGAGCAAATCCAAACAAGAAAATCAAACCTGCAATAGCAAGTCCTTTCAACCAAGTTGGAAGGTCTTTCTTCTCTTTTGTAACAAGTACATAATTCAAAAGCGCAAAGAAAGGTGTTGTAAGGAATGAACCAATCATGGCGAAACGAAGCATGGTTGCTACTTGACCTTGGAAGAAGAAAATAATGATGAGACCAAGAATAGCTGTCAAGGTCATCCAAATATTCAAAGGTGTTTGATTTTTTTCTTTTTGGTTAAACAAAAGACGAAGAGAAATTTCGTTAACACGTGAGTAACCATCAATAACGGTAATTACAGTACCAAAGATACACAAGAAAGCGATAAAGGTAATCAAATAGCGTGACCACTCACCAAGCACTGATGCGTACATACCAACAAACTGTGCAATATACTTAGCTGATGCGGCTTCTACTGGCTTACCAGTTGGGTACTGGATAAGAGCACCGAGTGCTACAAAGAATACCGCAAGAATAGCTGTTCCGATGTAACCAACGTTAAAGTCAAAGAGGGCATCATCAGTGTTGAAATCAACAGTTTTCTTTTTCTCAGCTGACCAAAGTGAGTTAATGGCTGAAATTTCAATTGGTGCTGGCATCCATCCAAGAAGTGAAACGATAAATGGAAGAGCTGCGAGCTGCCATGGTGTTTTTTCAACGAAGTCAGCACTGTACTCTGGGTGTTTGATTGCCGCAATAATAACTGCTGCTACTGTTGCAATAGTCAAAGCTGACATAATCCATTTAGCCATACCATCAAGAAGTTTGTAACCACCAAAGAGTAACATACCCCAGATAATGGCAACCAAAATAATTGACCAAGTGGTAATAGTCAAACCAAGCATTGGAAAGGCACTAGCAATGATGGCTGAACAAAGAATAGAAACACCCGCAGTATTAACCAAGGCTGAGAAGACATTCAAAATGAAGAATACCCAAAGATAGAATTTACCTTTCTCAGCATAACCTTCAACCAGAGTTTTACCTGTATCTGCGGTATACTCAGCACCAAAACGGAAGAATGGGTATTTGAAGAGGTTAGCTAGAATAACCAAGCCTAGCAAGGCCCATCCATAAGAACCACCCGCTTGGGTTGATGAAACGATGTGGGAACCACCTACGGCCGCCGAAGCCATTAGGATACCAGGTCCCATTGCTTTTATTTTACTACGCCAGGTAGACTGACTAGATACACTTGTTTGTGACATAAGAGAATCTCCTAAAACAAATTTTCAGAATAATCTGAATTGATGTTTACCATTTTACACAATTGTTGGAATAATTTCAATAGTATTTCGCATATTTTCTGAAAAATAGAAAAAGCCATCCAAACGGATAGCTCTTTTACTATTTAGAAAGTCCTGTAAAGAAATCTACGATAGCTTGCCAAATTTGTGCAAAGATATTTTTGCTGTTCTCAACCGCTTTGTTGGCATCAAAGTTTAGGTTGATTCCAGAGAAGGTATTACCAGCTTTCGAAACGATAGAATCTTTAAGTGAACTCAAGGTTGACTTAAAGCTAGCACTGTCAATGATTGAAGACTTAGATAAATTCAAAGCAAAATTCACCAGAAGGTTAATTTGCGTATCAGAAAGATCCAAGTTGTAATTATTGATAGTCTGCTGAACAATCGTTTTAGCTTGGTCTTCAGTCAACTTATCCCCTTTATCAGCAACTGCTGACTTAATATCAGTCATAGCTACATTAAGCTTGTCCGCATCATAGTCAGTCTTACCTGAATTTTCCTCATTAATTTGAGAAAGGGTTTTAAGTTCCTCCTGCGCAAGCTCTTTGCTTTCATCTGAAACCTTAGCCCCATTTTGCTCAAGGGAATAGTAAATACCAGCCAAGGCACTTTCTCCAGTAACTGCGATTGGTGCTGCTACCGTAATCTTAGCGTGTTCGATACCAAGTGTCGTGGCAGCATTACGGTACATATCTGGAGTGATTTTCGTGATATTTTGCGGTGTCACAATCTCTACACTCAAGGTTTCCTTAGCACCAAGCTTAGCAATCTTAACAGAAGAATATAGCTGAAGACTAGAATCGTCAGCAACGTTCATGATATTCGCATATGCAGATGTCGTCAAGGTCTTGACATTAGTATCCTTACTGCTGTCATACCCTAACAAATTCAAGGTTTCATTACGTTGCTCTTCCGACAATGAATACCCCATCACATAGTCTGGTTGAACATAAGATTCATCAATGACCTTTTGGACTTGCGATGATGTTGCTGCTTGCGCAACCGAAGTGAAGGCTGTTACTGAAGCCAATAAAGCCATCCCAGTAACAAGTAGTTTTTTCAATTTCATGTGTGTTTCCTTTCGAAAATAGAATATTATTCCATAATCTCCTAAAGGACGACTGGCTATGAGTCCAATCGTGAATTTATTATACCATGACTTAAAAAATTAAGGTCAAAAAAACTACTCGTGTAACTCCAAGGGAAGACCATCTGGATCAGCAAAGAAAGTCATCTTTTCACCGGTAAAAGTGTCTTTGCGAATAGGTTGGCAGGAAATACCCTTTTCTTCTAAACTCTTGACGACCTCTTCAATATTAGTCACTCTGAAAGCTAAATGACGTAAGCCACATGCCTCAGGATAAGATGGACGTTTAGGTGGCTCCACATAGTTCGGATCACTGGTCTTATTGCCAAAGATTTCAAGTTCTATATCCCCACAACGTAAGTCTAACTTATAATCATGGCGTTCTCTACGGTGATTTTCCCGAATAATCTCAAAACCAAGTTTATTGACATAAAAATCTCGAGACAACTCATAATCAGAAACAATAATAGCAACATGGTGCACTGTATTTAAAAACATATTTTCCTCCATAGAAAAAGGCCAGAAGGCCCCTTTCTTAACTTTGAAATTGATTATATGATTTATTAAAGGCTTCAATGATGTCTGAACTTGCCTTGTCAAAATCTACCTGCGATTTCAATTCACCTTTGACTATTGTACGTTGGGTTGCTTCAGCATCCGTACAAGTTACCAAAGTTACTTCAGATTTGCCTGGTGTATCATCAACCACTGCTACTTCGGTTGGTTGAACAACCTTGACCTCACTAATGACATAAGTATAGACCTTATTCTTATCAGTAAGATAAATCTTCATGCCTTCCTTAGCCTTATCTAGTGGTGAAAATAGCATGTCAGATGCACCAGCAATACCAAAGACGTGGTGACTAGCTAGTGAATAGTTGTTTTCACCACCCATGACTTGGTCTTCTTTCATAGTTCCTGCACCGTAAGTCAACTCTGTATTGCCAAGTCCTTTGAAAATAGGAAGATTGATACCCACCTCTGGAATGGCAATACCACCAACGACAGGAAGTTCTTGAGCATCCATCTGTGCCTTCAAGACAGACTCTGTGCTAATTGATTTAACGGTATCAAAGTCAAAACTCGTCTTAGCTTCCTTGTTTTTCTCAATAGTCTTTTTAGAAACCTTGCTCACTTGATACTTATTTGTATTCCATGCAATTACTGTGTTTCGAATAGACTTATTGAAAATCAAGGCTAAACCAACAACCAAGAGAACAACAATCAACACCCAGCGAAGAATATCCAGCCACTTACGGCGTTTTTTTGTTGCTTTATTTTTCTTATCTTTGCTCATTAGTTGTCACCACTTTCTTGGTCTTCAGAAGCTTGTTCTACTTCTTCTGGTTCAACTAAAGCAAAGGTTACAATACGAGCAGAGTCATCCAAACGCATGACCTTAACCCCTTGAGTTGCACGACCAGTTTGAGAGATATTAGCAACGGCAGTACGGATGACAACACCTGTATCGGTGATGACCATGATATCCTCATCACCAGATACTGTGACAATACCTGCTAAGTTACCATTCTTCTCTGTGATATTAGCAGTCTTGATACCTTTACCACCACGTCCCTTCGTTGGGTATTCAGTAGCTGAGGTACGCTTACCGTAACCTTTTTCAGTGATAATCAAGACTTCTTGGTCTTCTGTAATGGCAGCTGCACCAACAACTTGGTCTCCATCACGAAGAGTTACCCCTTTAACACCGGCAGCCATACGGCTCATGCTTCGAATAGTGTCCTCTTTGAAGCGTACACTGTAACCAAATTTGGTACCAATGACAATTTCTTCATTACCAGTAGTCAAGAAGACATTGATTAGCTCGTCACCTTCTCTCAATTTCAAGGCAATCAAACCGTTTTGACGGATGTTCTTAAATTCTGCTTCTTTGGTACGTTTAACCAGACCTTGGCGAGTTACAAAGACAAGGTGATTATTTTCAGAAGCTTCATCACTCTTAGCGTTAATGACCGTTTGAATGGTCTCACCTTCATCCAACTTCAAGAGATTGACAATAGGTAAGCCTTTGGCTGTACGACCATACTCAGGGATTTCATACCCCTTGAGACGGTATACACGCCCCTTATTAGTCATGAAGTAGAGGTGATCATGAGTACTTGTTGAGACAATATCTCGAACAAAATCATCATCGTTAACACCAGTACCTTGAACACCACGTCCTCCACGTTTTTGTGAACGGAACTCGTCTTGGGCTAAACGTTTAATATACCCCTTATTTGAAAGAGTGATAACAACATCTTCTTCTTCGATGAGATCTTCATCCTCAAGAGAAACGACTTCTCCGACCATAAGCTCTGTACGACGAGCATCTGCGAATTTACGCTTGCTTTCGTCCAATTCTTCCTTGATGATAGCAATGACACGTTCTGGTTTTGCCAAAATATCAGCTAAATCAGCAATCAAGGCAAGGAGATCATTGTACTCATTTTGAATCTTATCACGTTCCAAACCTGTCAAACGACGCAAACGCATATCAAGAATGGCTTGACTTTGACGTTCCGTGAGTTCGAAGCGAGCCATCAACTCAGCTTGAGCCTCTGCATCAGTTTGACTGTTACGGATAATCGTAATCACTTCATCCAAATGATCAAGAGCAATCAGCAAACCTTCTAAAATGTGGGCACGTGCTTCAGCCTTATCCTTGTCAAACTGTGTACGACGAACCACAACTTCTTGTTGGTGGGCAATATAGTCAGCCAAGATTTGACGAAGAGAAAGAATCTTTGGAACACCTTTCTCAATGGCCAACATGTTGAAGCTAAAGTTAGTCTGAAGTTGCGTTAATTTGAACAAATTGTTCAAGATAACATTGGCAGAAGCGTCACGACGCACTTCGATGACAAAGCGTACCCCTTCACGAGAAGACTCGTCACGGACTGCTGTAATCCCTTCAATACGCTTTTCTTGTGCTAAACGAACGATATGTTCATGGACCTTGGTCTTATTGACCATGTAAGGAAACTCAGTGACAACAATACGCTCACGACCTGATTTTGTTGTTTCAATTTCGGTACGTGAACGAAGGACAATAGACCCCTTACCAGTTTCATATGCACGGTGAATACCAGATTTCCCCATGACCAAGCCTCCAGTTGGAAAGTCTGGTCCAGGAAGAACTTCCATCAGTTCACGTGTTGTGACTTCAGGATTATCCATCATCAATTTGACTGCATCAATCGTTTCAGCCAAATTGTGTGGTGGAATGTTAGTCGCCATACCAACGGCAATCCCTGTCGCACCATTGACAAGAAGGTTGGGAATACGTGACGGAAGAACGATTGGTTCACGTTCTGATCCATCATAGTTATCTTGAAAATCTACGGTATTCTTGTTAAGATCACGTAGCATTTCCAAGGCGATTTTAGACATACGCGCCTCAGTATAACGCTGAGCGGCAGCCCCATCTCCGTCCATAGAACCAAAGTTCCCGTGACCATCAACCAACATGTAACGGTAGCTCCACCATTGTGCCATACGGACCATGGCTTCATAGATAGATGAATCCCCGTGTGGGTGATATTTACCCATGACATCCCCGGTGATACGGGCAGATTTTTTATGCGGCTTATCAGGTGTCACCCCAAGCTCATTCATTCCATAAAGAATACGACGTTGTACAGGTTTTAAACCGTCACGAACATCTGGAAGAGCACGAGACACGATAACACTCATGGCATAATCGATAAAGCTCGTCTTCATCTCAGACGTCAAATTAACGTCAATTAAATTATTATCTTGCACTCTAAAAATGCCTCTTTTCTTTCATTCAAATCATTCCAAACTCTAATAAAAGAGTATAGAAAATTTCTATAATATTATACCATAAAACGCTTTATTTTTCAGTTAGGTAAAACGCTTTCATCTATTATTTACTTAATATTTCGTGACATCCATCACTTAAAGTGGTAGAATAAGCAGTGTACGGGGTAACCCAATTAAAAAATAAGGAGATGTTTAGACCCATGACTGCAACTAAACAACACAAAAAAGTCATCCTCGTTGGTGACGGTGCCGTAGGTTCATCTTACGCTTTCGCACTTGTAAACCAAGGTATCGCTCAAGAACTTGGTATCATCGAAATTCCACAATTGTTCGAAAAAGCTGTTGGTGATGCGCTTGACCTTAGCCACGCGCTTGCTTTCACTTCACCTAAAAAAATCTACGCAGCTAAGTACGAAGACTGTGCGGATGCAGACCTTGTAGTTATCACTGCTGGTGCTCCACAAAAACCAGGTGAAACTCGTCTTGATCTTGTTGGTAAAAATCTTGCAATCAACAAATCTATCGTTACTCAAGTTGTTGAATCAGGCTTCAAAGGAATCTTCCTTGTAGCAGCTAACCCAGTTGACGTATTGACTTACTCAACATGGAAATTCTCAGGATTCCCTAAAGAACGCGTTATCGGTTCAGGTACTTCACTTGACTCAGCACGTTTCCGTCAAGCGCTTGCTGAAAAACTTGATGTTGATGCTCGTTCAGTTCACGCCTACATCATGGGTGAACACGGTGACTCAGAATTTGCCGTTTGGTCACACGCTAACATCGCCGGTGTAAACCTTGAAGAATTCCTTAAAGACACTCAAAACGTTCAAGAAGCTGAATTGGTTGAATTGTTCGAAGGTGTTCGTGATGCCGCTTATACAATCATCAACAAAAAAGGTGCTACTTACTATGGTATCGCCGTAGCTCTTGCACGTATCACTAAAGCTATTCTTGACGATGAAAATGCAGTACTTCCATTGTCTGTATTCCAAGAAGGTCAATATGGTGTAAGCAACGTCTTTATCGGTCAACCTGCTATCGTAGGTGCACACGGTATCGTACGTCCAGTGAACATCCCATTGAACGATGCTGAACAACAAAAAATGAAAGCTTCTGCTGATGAATTGCAAGCTATCATTGATGAAGCATGGAAAAACCCTGAGTTCCAAGAAGCTTCAAAAAACTAATTTGACATTAGTTAAATAAAAGGGCTCTTTGTCAACTGTAGTGGGTGACGAAAAGC